>NZ_JAHABE010000015.1:0-32347 GCF_018376515.1 Veillonella sp. oral taxon 158
ATTATGGTTGGTTTTGACTTTGTCAAAACCCGCACTCTGGCATATGTTCAATCGTATTGATTGATTACCTATCATTGTTCAGTTTTCAAAGATCTGTTACGTTAGTTCTAAGCCCTAACGACTTGTATAGTATATCAATCTATCCTTAAATCGTCAACCTCTTTTTCAAAGATTTTTTCAATTTATTTTTCATAGATTTTATACTTACAATCATAACCAAATACTCTATGAATAGAGATAGAAAACTCACAAACCGAAGTTTGTGAGTTTTAATTTGGTGACTCACCCGCGACTCGAACGCGGGACACCCTGATTAAAAGTCAGGTGCTCTGCCAACTGAGCTAGTGAGTCATGTTGGCAGGGGTGGCTGGGATCGAACCAGCGCATAACGGAGTCAAAGTCCGTTGCCTTACCACTTGGCGACACCCCTACAGTGATTATGATGTGTAGGTTATGGGGTGAGTAGTGGGGATCGAACCCACGCGTAACGGAGCCACAATCCGCCGTGTTAACCGCTTCACCATACCCACCACCTTGTAGGTATCGAAGACGTTGTCTTCGTAACAAAGAGAATTATATCTTTTCTAGAGGTTTGTGTCAACACCTTTTTCTCAATTTCATTTAACTTTTACAATTGAAAATAAAAAACGTATTTCCTCTAATATAAACTCTTTTCCTCATATAAATAAGGAAGCAATTCGTAAGCTAATGCCTAACGAATGGTGCTCCCCTATTATACATATTATTTACTTACTTGGCAAATAGTTTTTTACAAAATTTGGTAATGCAAAGGCAGCCTTTTGAATTCCCTCATTATAGTACTTAGTTTCAAAAGTTTGCTCACGATTAGAAGTCCACTTTAATGGGTCAAATGTTTTGGAGCCCAACGTAAAGCAATGCATACCTGCCGGATACAATGGAATGAATGCTGTGTACAAACGAGCAATTGGGAAATGATTATTAACATAACCGAATACTTTTTCCACTAACGGTTGATGTAACATAGGAGATTCTGTTTGTTGTACAAACAAGCCGTCTTTTTTAAGAGCTTTCAATGTATTCTTATAGAACTCTTCAGTAAATAGACCTTCACCAGGACCGATTGGATCGGAGCAATCTACGATAATTACATCATAGTAATCTTCAGCTTCAGCCATAAAGCCAATGCCATCACCGATTTTTACAGTCAATTTAGGGTGGTTTTCAATCATTGCTTCTGCGATAGTTGGTAAGTATTGTTTAGCAAGTTCCACAACTTTACCATCGATTTCAACCATGGTCACTTCTTTTACGCAGTCGTGACGTACACATTCTCTGGCTACGCCACCATCACCACCACCAATGATCAACACCCGTTCAGGGTTTGGATGCAAGAATAAAGGAATATGGCTCATCATTTCATGATAAATAAACTCTTCTCGCTCAGAGGTTTGGAATACACCATCTAAAGCAAGCATCATACCATACTCTTTAGACTTGAATACTTCAATTTTTTGGAACTCAGACTCTCCTGAATATAATACTTCTTCTGCTTCAGCACTGAGACGTAAATGAGGTGTTTGTTCCTCAGTAATCCATTGACTCATGTAGTACCTCCTACTATGTATACTACAATACGCACCGTAGAATCCTACGATGCGTATGTATATTACGTTAATTACTCTATTATTTAACCTTTACGGCTAATATAACAGAAACCACCACCTAAAATGGTATCTTTCATCCAATTCGCCAAAGAGAAATCACGGATTTCACCTTCATCAAAGATGCCACAGCGAATATCATCGCCATCCATAAAAATCTTGTGAATTGGAACCCAATGCCATGTGTAAAGAGCCTTTTCTTTCCCCTTATGACGATTCAAAAATGCAACGGGCACATCTTGTGCCAATGCATCATGAATAAACTGAGCTGCTGCTTCCACCTCTACGCGAGAAGCACAGAAAGGAGACACATTTAACATATGTACATCATATGACAAGCCTTCGTCTTCTAATAAACGAACTAGGCCTCGTTCCATCCATTGCGTTTTATAAACACCACCACCAAAGCGTGGCTTTACATATTTCCAAACTAAGTTCATCCGTTCTAAAGCAAGCGTTTGATCGGATGTGGTTTCTAAATCTAATAAGCCATCCCTAAATAGCGAATAACTCAAAACTTGTGATGCCGATGTAGGACCACAACCAGAAAGGCGTTGCCACTCATCTGCGAACCACTCTTGGTCGTAACCATGTGACGTTTCACCGTTTACATCGATATATAGCCACTCCGGATGTTTAATAGATACATCATTCATGAGATTAACCTTCGATTACTTCAACAGTTTCCATGATAGCACCTTGGTGGATACCATCAACTACGTCCATACCTTCGATTACTTTACCAAATACTGTATGTACACCATCCAAATGAGGTTGTGGTTCGTATACGATAAAGAATTGGCTACCGCCAGTGTTAGGACCACGGTGAGCCATAGACAATGCACCACGCTCATGTTTGTGAGGGTTACCAACTAATTCATCTTTAATTGTGTAACCAGGACCACCTGTACCATTGCCATTAGGGCAACCACCTTGAGCTACGAAACCAGGGATTACACGGTGGAAACGAAGACCGTTATAGAAACCTTTGTTAATTAAATCTACAAAGTTTTGTACTGTGCCAGGTGCTTCTTTTTCAAATAATTCAATTACGATATCGCCGCCGTCAGCCATATGGATTTTTGCTTTTTTCATTGTTCAGGTACCTCCAAAATTGTACGCAGCACATGGGCTGCTAATATAAAACCTGCCACTGGGGGCACAAAACTACATGTTCCAGGACTTGTTGCTTCGCCTCGGAACTGTGGTTTTGTCGGTTTTTCTGTAGAAAATAAAACTAATTGTTTTTTTATGCCCCGCTTTTTTAACTCCCGACGCATAACGCGCGCCAAAGGACATGTATGAGACTTATTGATATCTGCAATCATAAGCTTTTCTGGGTAAAAGCGATTACCGCCGCCCATACAAGAAATAACAGGGATGCTTTCACGTTGACAAACCTCAATAATATTAAGTTTAGCCGTTACCATATCGATGGCATCGATCACATAATCAACGTTTAAACTTTGAATAAAACCAGGATAGTTTTCCTCAGTATACATAATATCATGAGTTTCTATCACTACGTCAGGATTAATAGCTAACGCTCGCGCCTTTGCCACCTCTACCTTACGCTCACCAATCGTGTCATGAGTCGTAATCATTTGGCGGTTCAAGTTACTAGGTGCTATAGCATCACCATCAATAATGACGATGCGCCCTACACCGGCTCGTACTAGCGCCTCAAGGGCACCACCACCAACGCCACCGACACCAAAGAGTGCGATAGATGTATCCTTTAATGTTTGGATCTTATCTGGTCCAACTAACCACTCCAAACGGGTTAACATATATTCCATTAATATTTACCTGCCGGAATGATTTCTGTCCAATATCCATCTGGATCTGCTACGAAATAAATGCCCATGTCAGTATTTTCATAGGTTACAACGCCCATTTCTTTGTGCTTTTTAAGAGCTGCTTCGTAGTCATCTACATAAAACGCCAAATGGAATTCATTGTCCCCTAAATTATAAGGGCGATCCCAGTCGCGTAACCATGTAAGTTCTAATTCATGCGCTGTATGTGGACTTTTTAAATATACTAAAGTAAAAGCACCACTTGGATCCTCCAAACGGCGAGATTCCTCGAGTAATAAAGCTTCTTTATAGAATGCTAGACTTTTATCAAGATCCTTAACATTTATATTATTGTGAGCAAATGAAAACTTCATAGGACCTCCTTTTATAAATACAGTATGTTTTTGTAGGAATTATCCTCTTTTAATAGTATCACATTTTATAATTCTATAGCTAGTTAATCACAAATTTTGCCGTACTACCATCATCACCACGTGTGACCTCTAAGTGGGCAGGTATACGAGTTTTCAATTCTGGTACATGGGAAATCATACCGATGAGGCGTCCAGAAGATTGTAATTGTACCAAAGTTTCCATGGCAAGTTCTAATGTATCTGGATCTAAAGTACCAAAGCCTTCGTCGATGAACATCGTATCCATATGAATACCACCAGCATAACTTTGAATGACATCGGCTAGGCCCAAGGCAAGGGCCATCGACGCCAAAAATGTTTCACCACCAGACAATGTATTCGCCGGTCTTGATTGACCTGTGAAAGCATCCATAACTGCCAAATCAAGGCCTTGTTTGCCTCGTCCACCACCAGTATAGTCAGACCGTTCCAAGGAATAGCGACTACGACTCATCTTTTGTAGTCGTAAATTGGCTGCATACACAACTTCATCTAATATGGCACCTAGTACATATCGTTCAAAGGTTACATTTTTAAAGCCTTGTTCCCCGCCATTAGCGAGGTCATTAAGACGACTCAAGAATTCTACTTCATTACGAGCTTCACCCATAGCTACGTCTAGCGCTTCTAATGATGCTAATGTAGTCTCAATATGTTTCGTCTCTTTATCCCATGCCGCTAAATTACCTACTAGCGTATCTCTACGCTCTACCGCTGCATCATACACCTCATCACTTACTGTAGCACTAGGTTCAGCTATAGATTTCGCTACCTTTAACGCCGCATCATATACAGCTTGAGCTTTATTGAAAGCCTCGTCTAATGCATGTAGTTCAGCTCTAAAGGTATCTAAGGCCTTATAATCACCTAACGCATCTATGAAATCAGCTTCACATAAAGAAGTCGCTTGCAATGACTTTGTATAGTCCTTATAGATTACATCAAGGTTGTTAGTTTCTTCTTGCACTTGTGCAGATAAGGTTTCTAGGCGCCCCCGCTTAGCATTGAGCTGTTCTCGAGCAGCCTCTAAATTTCTTTCACAAACCTCCATTTGCTCATCGTATGCGTTAATTTCAGTCTCTAACGATTCGATCTGTTTACGCCATGCATCAAGATCTGTAGTTGGCAAGATTTTAGATAAGGCATCAATTTTAGCTTGCACAGAACTAAGCTGAATCTCTAAATCATGCAAGCTTTCAAGTAATTCCTTATGAGCCATCTCTAATTTCGCTAATGTTTCTTTGGCCCCACTCAGTTTATCCTCATTTGTAGCTATAGTTTTGCTCAACTGTTCAGTATCGCTACGCAAAGCTGTGAGCTGCTCCATTTGGGCTAGCAAGTCTTGTTGAATAGAGTCAAATGAGTCTTCCGAAAAACCATTAATCAATGGTGTAAGTTTAATAACTTGTTCTTTAACTTCCTCATCTAACTCATGTAAACGAATAACTAACGTTTCTTTCTGACCAATTTCGCTAGCCTGCTTTTGTAGCGCCCTATCTCGTACCGCACGAGCCACGTCTATTTCCTCTTTTGTAGGATACAACTCAGGTTTGGATGCTAACTGTGGATGCTCGGTAGAACCACATACAGGGCAAGGCTCATTATCTACTACCAAATGGACAAGTTCAAATGCTCGCCCCTCTGCCATCAAATGTTCTAAACGCTCAAGCTGGACCTTCGAGCTCTTTACAGATTCATCTATAGCCGCTAAAGACCTGTCTTTACTATCAATATCGTGTTGAATCTTCTGTTTCTGTCCTAATAATTCAGAATATCGTTGTAACTGACTCAATTGTTCTTGGATACGAGGAATACCCTCTAAGTCTTTACTATTAGCTTGGAACTGTTTTCTCGCTTCAACTAACGAAACCTCTAAATCAGCTACTAGCTTGTGCTGAGCCTGCAACTTAGCTTCACTTTTCTCGTGGTCTTGTGTTTTTAACTTGCTCTTTAATGTGGTCAATTCTTTATTTAGCAATGCTAACTCATCAAATTTCTCTGACTGTTGTCGGAGTTGCGCCAACGTAGTCCTATTAGCTTGTATAGTTTCAGAGTGAGATGCTAACACTTCATGGGCCTCTGTACATTTAGACTCCTGTTGCGATGCAATTTCCACACCTTTTTTCGCATCTGAAAGTGCGGTTTCTAAGGTTTTTAACACACACTGTTTATCACTAAACTGTTTATATAGCTCATAGCTTGGAGTTAAAGAAGTGAGGAACTGAACCTTTTCACTTAATTGCTCCCGCTCAGATTCTCTTACTTTTACCAAGTCTAATTTCGATGTGGCCTCAACAAGAGATTCTTGTGCCTGATTATATACGGCCCACTCCTTACGCAATACATTGAACTGCTCCACTTCGGTAACAGCCGCATCTCGCTTTACAACAAGTTCATCACGATAGGGCTCTCTATTCGCTAACAACTCACGTACATGTTGGGCCGTCAGCACTGGAGTATCCCCATCATGAGAAATAGACTGTATCAACGCGGCTTGTTTTGTCAGATTTGCCTCAATGCCTGCTTTTGCGTCATCATAAGCGGCTTTGAGAGCCTCTTGTAATTTTCGATATAGCTCCGTTCTAAAGAGAGTGTGTAGTAACTCCTCACGCTCACTAGTGGAGGCAACTAATAATTTTCGGAACTCCCCTTGTGGCAATAATACGACTTGTAAAAACTGATCTTTACGAAAGCCTATAATGCGTTGAACTGTATCGCGAATGGCAGCGGCAGAGGTGGCGATAACTTTCCACTCCCCATCTTTCATTTCGTATACAGTGGCACTAGCATTCTGTTCACGCATACCAGTACCGCGTTTTTTAGCTACCAATTGTTTTGGCAATCTTTCAACACGATATTGAGCCTCACCGATAGCAAATGAAAAGTCAACGCGCGTCATACGTTCAGGTTCTGCAAAATCACTGCGGATAGCATCTGTTTTTCGCACTTCCCCACTAGGTTCGCCATATAAGGCATACACCATAGCATCTAGTATAGATGTTTTCCCTGCCCCCGTAGGACCAGAGATAAGAAACATGGAGTGATCTTGGAGCGCACTAAAGTCCAAAGTAACCGAATCGCGGTACGGACCAAAGGCTTCTATAGTTAAAGATATAGGCTTCATTTAGTCCTCCTTTAGAATTCGATCCCATACAGAGTTGATGTATTGTTGCTCACGCTCTGTTAATGGTTCTTTCCACACGGTTTCGGCAAATTGATTAAATAATTCACGCTCGTTTAATTCTTTAAAAACTGCATCCCCCATGTCAGCCATAGGCGCCGCCACGCGACCGACTAGGTCAATTGTCATACAGCGATGATAGACTTGGCGCAATTTAGCCATCCCATCCATAATAGGCATTGTATCAAGCAATCGGGCCTGCACATAATCGTCTTTATGCTTAGCCTGTAACTCCTTATTGTTTAGTAAGTCATCAAAATAGCCTTCCAATATTACAACGTCGCGCTTCGCCTCTACAGGAATAGTGCTAATATCTACATTACCTTTTGTATCCATATCAATGATGGTAAAAGACTTCTTCTGCGTATGCTCATCAAAGGAATATTTTAAAGGCGATCCGCTATAGCGAATATAGTCTGCCCCCATTCGTTGCGGGCCATGTAAATGTCCAAGAGCTGTATAGTGAAAGTCTTTAAAAACTTGAGGATGTACTTGTTCACTGCCACCGACAGACAATGTGCGTTCAGAACCACCTACTTCACCGCCCATGACAAAGGCGTGACTAATAGCAATACTACGCATCCCCTTTGGCACTTGATTCCGTAAATGGTTACTCCAAGCCTGATACATTTGATCATAATTATGTAGATTTAAAGTAATCTCATTATTTTGGTCTATGTTTTGTTCTAATGTGTCAAAGCTTTCTATTTCACCAGACTTCGCATCGCCCATATCAACACTAGCAAACAAAGAGTCCCCAACAACATCTATAGATGCTTTTTTAGATTTAGACCGCTTAGATTTCGCTTTAGTCTTAGATTCTACTTCTCCCATATTCTCTATATATTGAGTCGTTTCCAAAGAAGGGGTCCCGAAACCTAACCCTAATGCATCGCCAATGCGACGCGGCTCACTAAAAGGCATAGGGCAAATGGCCACTTTACCATCCACACCATCAAATTCAAAGGGTTGTAATGCATGATGAGGGGCTCCCCAAATATGGATTCCTGATTGACTTAACATAGAGCGTCCCACCTCAAGGCGTTCTGCCCCATCGTGATTACCACTTACCACGAAGAGTGGCACCTTATAATCCATGGCGAGACGAGTAATAATAGAATCCCACAACTCAACAGCTTCAATAGGTGGCACCGCTCTATCAAAAATATCCCCTGCTAGCAATATGCCATCAATTTTTTCATCTTTCAAAATAGTAAAGAACTGATTCTCCAATACATGAGCTTGGTCATCTGTTAAGTACTGACCATAAAAAATACGTCCTAAATGCCAATCGGCAGTGTGTAAAAAACGCATTTTATCCCCCTTCCAGTTCTCCTCAAACCTTACATAAAGTAGTAATATTTGCTAACGCAAGCCCGTACCACTCATAATTTTAGATTCAAACACTAACCATAAAACAGTATCAAGCATGTTACATAATTATTATATAACTAAATTAAGGGTTTAACTTAATTATTGATTCTCTACAATAGAGCGCAACATAGCAATTTCTTTTGCATATCCATCGAGTTCGTTTGGCGTTTCCAAATAGAACGGCAAGTTCGTCAATTTAGGATGTGTCACAATACGAGCGATAGCATCGATACCAATGTGACCTTCCCCGATTTTTTCGTGACGGTCTTTATGAGCACCCATAGGATTTTTAGAGTCATTTAAGTGAATAGCTTTCAAACGGTCAAGGCCAACGATGCGATCAAACTCGTCAATAACACCATCAAGGTTATTGACAACATCATAACCACCTTCGTGAATGTGACAAGTATCTACACAAACACCCATGTATTCTTTTAATTTAACACCGTCGATGATGCGAGCAATTTCTTCAAAGCGAGAGCCGATTTCTGTACCCTTACCTGCCATGACTTCTAAGAGAACTGTCGTTTTCATGCCAGGGAATAAGATTTCATTCAAGCACTCCACGATATATTCGATGCCTTGGTCTACACCTTGCTTCACATGGCTGCCTGGGTGAAAGTTATACATTTGGCCTGGTAAATATTCCATACGCTCTAAGTCTTCTGTCATGGCTTGCTTTGCAAAGGCGCGCAAATCTTCTTTTGCTGCACATGGATTATACGTGTAAGGCGCGTGAGCTAACAAGGTACCAAAGTTATGTTCTTTCATATATGCATCGAGGCTATTCATATCCTCTACATCGAGGGCACGCATACTACCACCACGAGGATTGCGTGTGAAGTATTGGAATGTATTGCCTCCAATTTTTGTAGCTTCTTTCCCCATGTTTAAATAACCTTTGCTAATTGATAAGTGACTGCCGATGACAAACATAATACTCCTTTATATATGATTCTAAAATCTTATTGCTAAATACTTATGAAATACTAATTAAATACTAACTAAAACGATGCCATTAGAAATAACTAATAAAACCCCTACCGTGAAGGAGCCCTTCATCGACAGGGGTTATCTATTAATGGCTTTCTTTTTTTGCACACTCAGGACATACACCTTCAAAGGTAATATGTTGACCTGTAATTTGGTACTCGCTACCTTGATCTGCAATCATTTTAATAGCTTGCAAATCGATACCCATCATATCTTCTACCTTATTGCAACGAACGCAACGGATATGAGAGTGAGCTTCTGTGTCCCAATCGTAATGAGCGCGCTCATCACCAACTTCTAAAATTTTTACAAGACCGATTTTTTCAAAAATCTCCATCGTCTTATACACTGTAGCCAAGCTCATGCTTGGATGTTCAGGGCGCAACGTATGATACAACATCTCTGCTGTTGGATGATCATGATGACCACGCAATGCATCATAAATCGCAATACGTTGTGGGGTTACTTTAAACCCTTGGCTACGCAAAATTTGTGCGATATCCATAATAATCTACCTTTCTCCACTTGGAAATCTATAAGGCATAGGTCATTATCGACCATTTACAAGAAATAATTATTATTTATTATATCAAAATTCTCAATACTTATCAAGATAGATAGTATTAACTATTAAGTAATAAAAAATGTGGATTACTAGTAAGCAATCCACATTCTATTAGTCTTTAAAGTAAGGTTTGAAACCTTCACCTTGATGACGAGGTTTTCTATCACCACGTGGACGATCAGATCTACGGTCATCTCTGCGGCGGTCATCACGACGTTCACCTCTGCGGTCATCACGGCTACGACGAGGGCGGTCATCGCGACGACGATCTCCGTCACGGCGGCGATCACCATCTCTACGACGGTCACCATCACGACGGCGGCGGTCACTACGGCCACCTTCACGGCGACGGCGTACGCGTAATGGTTTTTCTTCTGTAATATTTACAGGAGTCGTATCTGGTTCTTTTGTTAACAATTTAAGAGCCGCTGCCAACAATGTTACGGAATCTGTATCATTCAACAATTCCTCTGCACTTGTTTTGAATGGCGCTAATGCTTCTAAATTATCTGTCATTTCAACGAGGCTTTCAATTGCCAAACGTTGTTGACCTTCAAGAACTTCACCTAAGGAAGGTGCACGGCGGCGTGCGATTTTACGTTTTGTTAAACGCTCGATAGCATGTAAATGCTCCATTTCACGAGGGATAACGAACGTGAAAGCTTGACCAGCTTTACCGGCACGGCCTGTACGACCTACGCGGTGCGTGTAGCTTTCAGGATCTTGAGGCATATCGTAGTTATATACGTGAGACACGCCAGAAATATCAAGACCACGAGCTGCCACATCAGTAGCCACGAGAATATCGATGGTACCTTCGCGGAATTGACGAATTACGCTGTCTCGTTTTTGTTGAGATAAATCGCCATGGATGCCTTCCGCCATGTAACCACGTTTCTTAAGACCTTCTGTTACTTCATCAACACGACGTTTTGTACGTGTGAAGATAATAGCAAGTTCAGGTGTTTGGATATCGAACAAGCGACAAAGAACATCGAATTTTTGACGGTCTTGCACTTCGATATAATATTGTTCAATTAAGTCCATCGTAACTTGAGTCGGTTTCATACGAATCAATGTTGGCTCTGTCAAATATGTTTCAGCTAATTGTTGGATAGCTTTAGGCATAGTTGCAGAGAACAACAATGTTTGATGGTCTTCTGGGATAGCACCCAAGATTTTATTGATATCATCAACAAAGCCCATGTTTAACATTTCGTCAGCTTCGTCCAATACCACAACTTTCACATGGTCAAAGTGGATAGAACCACGATCCATATGGTCCATCAATCGGCCTGGAGTGGCAACGATGATTTGTGGATTTTTTTTCAAGGCACGGAACTGACGATTAATATCTTGACCACCATAGATAGGTAGTGCTGTGATATTCGTGTATTGAGCCATTTTGTTAAGCTCTTCAGCTACTTGGATAGCTAATTCTCGTGTAGGGGATAAAATAACTACTTGAACGTGACGCTCATTCCCGTCTACGCGTTCCAATACAGGCAAGCCAAATGCTGCTGTCTTACCAGTACCTGTTTGAGCTTGACCAATCATGTCTTTACCGCTCATGGCTACTGGGATAGCTTCCTGTTGAATTGGCGTAGGCTCTTCAAAGCCCATATCGTTTAACGCTCTTAGAACAGGTTCGCTAATCATTAATTGTTCAAATTTTTCTAACATCTAAATGTGTTTCCTCCTATCGCGCACGAATTATGCGCGTTAGAATAGTATATCATATTTCGAAAGTGAGCGCTATAAAAGTAATTACAAGTCAAAACTAAATGTTCTTTCTTCTCTCTCTTAACTGTTCTATTAAAACGATTCCACCTGACACACAAAGGAAAACAAGGTATGATAAATGAATAGGCATATACAAACATTCAACAAGAACAACCCATAGAATCAAAATTAATTTAGAAATCCATTTCGTTGTTATTCTATCAGCTATCATAAATATAGATAAATTGATAATTATTTTAATGATTATCGCAGCGATTATAACGATTGACGTAAATTCTTCTCTATAATCTGTCAGTTCATATAAGGGATATAATAAATAACTCAATAGAGCACTAAGTATTATTAAGATCCAAATATTTAGTCCCTTCAAAAGATTAGATTTACTATAGTAAAAGACTCCAACTAAAAGAAAGAGTAAAACACTAAGTAATATTCCTATAACTAATAGATAATCTAAATGAATCATAGTTTATACTGTCCTTTAATCTTTTTAATAAAAAAATGATTCCATAATCTCTCACTCAAAACAACACCATATAAAAAAATCTAAAGTGATATATTTACTACTTAAAGAATATATCTTTAAATGCATAAGCAGAGCCTAAAGCACCGAATAATATTGAAGCAATAGCAATAATCCCACGTTTATAATACAAACTGTCTCGCTTTTGGAAAAATCCTGTACACATTATAAAAAGAACAAAGAATCCCCAACCCCCTCCAAATCGTGACATAAACTCATAATCTTTATAGACTAAAAAGTTAAGGTTTAACAGTAATATACTTACAATTGCAATTGCACATAAATACTTGGTTAAATTACCAAAAGCCCTATGTCTTTTGATATATTCATACTCTTCATCAATAACACATTTACTAATTTCAAGTTTATATAACCCTATAGATAACGACATAGATATAAACACAAAAAAATATCCCAACATTTCAAGTTTTTTCATTTTTTACCAGTCTCTTTTACAATACACTCTTAGATGTCCTTAATTATAACATATGCCAGCTCTACACTTATAAGATACTGATGCACAAAAAAGGCACCTCGTTCGAGGTGCCTCGTTGTTATAGTTTATAGGAGAATTGTATGGTATTAATCAACTATATAAGTAAAAATATGTTTTAGGTATAATATAATTAAAAGAATATACTCCAAAATAACGCCAATAATTAAGCAATTATGATTTACTGAGCTTTCTAAAGTAGTATAAAAGGAATACCAATGAAACCATTTACTCTTAAGAGATTTGTATTACTACCGTTGATTATACTATCCCTCATACTAACAACGGGTTGTCATCTTCTATCACATTACAGTGAAGAGGAAGTTCAACAATATATAAACAAGGATTATCCTAATCTAACATATCAATTGGAGGCACAAAGAAACAATACATGGCAAGTCACCTTTGACAAGTATCCCCAAATACCCATTGAAATATCTGAAGTCATGCACACCTCTGCACCTGTTGTACCACAAGTTGATCGAATACTAATAACCAACATTCCGTTGATAACAGCATTTCCATTAATGAAAAACTATCTAACGGCAGAGGAGTTATCCTATGCCACATATGATACATCTTCTTTGTATATTGAAATGCCTATCCCCTATTCAGCCATACAAAACCAAGATGTAACAAACTTTTATAATCGCATGGATCAATTCTGCAAAGAATATGCTAAAACATATCCAGATTTCAAAAAAGAGATATTTATTAGGATTATCATAAAACCTGCTGATGGTTCTGATTCGCCGGAAGAATATAGAAGAGTATTCCGTTTATCCCACTATTAATAAAAGAGGTGCCGCCTGAGGGGCACCTCTTTTACTTATGAAACGATTAGTCAAGACTATATAGCATAGCTATTTGATTTCATAAAAAGTTTTTCTCTCATAATCATATCCTATCGTCCACTCTGCTAAAGACACCGGAATATCCTTATTATCATAATCTTTACCTCTCCAAATCGCATTATCTCTAAAGTAACTAAGTCCATTTTGAACTAATTTGGTTTCTAAGCAGAATTCACCTGCCAAGCTTAGATTATTTTCTAAAAGTATACCTCTTACTATTAAACATTCATATTCCCAACCTTCATAATTTAAGTACTCAAAATATCGCAACGCAATTTGAGCATCCCACAAGTCATTTAGAACCATAACTTTAAAGAGAGTATTTACTACTTCATACTCACTAGATATATAATAATCATTTATTAACAAAAATCTATATATCTGCTCTCCTTCATCTGCATTAACTTTGCCAGAGCTCAAAATATCTTGTAAATTATTCATTTTTAACATTTTACTTATTCGAAATTGATCCATAATGATGCTCCTCATTGCAACTACAGTCAAAGGATATAATTTTATACTTCTTATTCCTACCCAGTACAAATACTCTTCACTATGTATTGATTCTATTCACTTAAATATTGCCTTAAGGTTTGATTTTCTAATGGCCCTAATTGTAGAGCCTTCCTATTTTTAATCGCATCAATAGCTAATGCTTCAAAAGTATCTTTATCAAAATCAGAAAACTCATTAAAGGAATTAAACACTCTCTTAAAATTCATAATAGCCCTCTCTAAACAACACGATTATGGCTACAATTATAGCATACCGTATCCTTTCACAGATAATAAGCTATTGATAAGCACAAAAGAGGCACCTCCAAGGAGGTGCCTCTTTGTTATAGTTTATAGGAGAGTTGAATTTTATTAATCTAAGTCGTAGAAACCAGATGGTTTATCGCTCAAGTTAATAATGATGTTTTTCATTTGAGTGTAGTGTTCAAGGATAACTTTGTGAGTTTCACGGCCGATACCAGATTGTTTGTAACCACCAAATGGTGCGCCTGCTGGGATGGAGTTATATGTATTTACCCACATACGACCTGTTTCGATTGCTCGAGCTACGCGGATTGCACGGTTGAGGTTTTGTGTAAATACGCCGCCGCCAAGACCGTATAAGCTGTCATTAGCTTGTTCGATCACTTCTTCTTCGCTGTGGAACTTAATTACAACAGCTACAGGGCCGAAGATTTCTTCACGAGCTACGCGCATATCGTTTGTAGCATCTACGATAAGTGTAGGTCTAATGAAGCAACCTTTACCAAGTTCGCCGTCAGTAACGCGTACACCACCAGCTGCAACGCGAGCACCTTCTTCTTTAGCAAGTTCTACATAGCTAAGTACTTTCTCAACTTGTGCTTCGTAAATCAAAGAACCAAGTTGTGTAGATTCTTCCCAAGGTAAACCAACTTTTACTTTATCAAATAAAGCGGAAAGTTCAGCTACGAATTTATCATAAATTGTATCTTGTACGAAGATACGGGAACCTGCGCAACATACTTGACCTTGGTTGAAGAGGATGCCGAGCATTGCCCCATCAAGAGCTTGTTTCCAGTTTGCATCTTCAAAGAAGATATTCGCAGATTTACCACCTAATTCCAATGTAGCAGGAATCAAGCGTTCAGATGCTGCTTTATATACATCAAGACCTACTTCTGTAGAGCCTGTGAAAGCAAGTTTGCTGAAGCCAGGATGATCAAGGATATATTGACCAGATTTAGAGCCTTTACCAGTTACGATATTTACAACGCCTGGAGGCAAGATTTCTTTCAAAATATCGCCTAATACTAAAAGGCTAAGGGATGTATGGCTAGAAGGTTTGATAACAACTGTACAACCTGCTGCAAGAGCTGGTGCCAATTTCCAAGCTGCCATTAGGAATGGGAAGTTCCAAGGCACGACTTGACCTACAACGCCAATCGGTTCGCGAACGATGAGGCTCAAGGTATTTTCATCAAATACTTGTGCAGAGCCTTCTTCGGAACGAAGTACACCAGCGAAGTAACGGAAATGGTCAGCGCCAAGTGGAATATCTACGTTCAAAGTTTCACGGATTGGTTTACCATTGTCATATGTTTCAACTTGTGCCAAGTACTCTTTGTGAGCATCAATAGCGTTAGCAATTTTTAACAAGTAATCAGCGCGCTCTACTTGAGATACTGTTTTCCAAGTTTTAAAAGCTTCTGTTGCAGCGTCTACCGCTTTATCAACATCGTCTTTCGTAGCCTCTGCACAGATAGCGAGTTGTTCGCCATTAGCAGGGTTATATACATTGAATTCAGCGCCGTCAGATGCAGCTACCCATTCATTATTAATTAAAAGTCCAAATCTTTCTTTAAGGTTCAAGCTCATAGCATTACCTCCTATTTAGGAACATATATTGAGGAAGATCTCCTCTGTAATTTCATCATACGACTTATATCTAAATTTTTCAATAAGGTATGTCATTTTTGATATATCTGTTCTGCATTATTATACATAGTTTTAAGTTATATAGAAAAACCGCACCCTCAAAATCCATAGAGAGTGCGGTTTTGTGTACAATGACTTTTAGTCAAGGGTATTTCTCAATAATACAATCCAATTGATACTAATTGTTTTGTCGACCACCATTATTACGGTCATTATTACGGTTATTGTTACGATCGTTGTTTCGACGTTGACCGTTGTTATTTCTATTGCGGTTATTATCGTTATTCTTTGGCTTTTCTGGTTGTAATGCTTTGACAGATAAACCGATACGATTACGCTTTACATCAACAGAAATAATTTGAGCTTCAATAATATCGCCTACAGCAAGCACATCAGATGGATGCTGACGGCTGTTACAAAGTTCACTACGATGCAAAAGACCATTCGTTTTGAGACCAAAGTCTACGAAGGCACCAAAATCAACTACGTTGTGAACGGTACCTTTTACAACAGTTCCAACTTGAATATCTTCAAGGCTTACTACATGTTTTCTAGTAAGTGGTGCTGGCAAATCTTCACGAGGATCACGCCCTGGTTTTGCCAAAGCTCCTAAGATATCTCGTACTGTTGGTACACCCGCATCAAGTTTTGCGGCCATTTTTCCGGCATCAACAAGTGGTAATTTCACTTGTAATGCTTCCAATTGTGCTTTATCTTGCAAATCTTTTAAGGTAAAACCTAATTCACCAATAATGCGTTCTGCCAATTCATAAGACTCAGGATGGACAGATGTATTATCTAGTGGATTTTTACCGTGTTGTAAGCGAAGGAAGCCCGCACATTGTGTGAACGCTGCAGGACCTAAGCGAGGTACTTTCAACAATTCTTTACGGCTTTTAAATACACCATTCTCTTGGCGGTATGCAACGATGTTCTTAGCAACCGTACTAGAGATACCTGCAATATGTTGCAAGATAGCTGGAGATGCTGTATTGAGTTCTACCCCAACGTGGTTTACTACAGTTTCAACGACTTGATCTAATGTATGGGTCAATTGTTTTTGGTTTACGTCATGTTGGTATTGACCTACGCCGATAGATTTTGGATCGATCTTAACAGATTCAGCCAATGGATCTTGTACACGCCGTGCAATGGATACGGCACCGCGTATGGTTACGTCTAAATCTGGTAATTCATCGATAGCCAATTTGGAAGCAGAGTACACAGATGCGCCTGCTTCATTGGTGATGATGTAGTGGCAATCTAATTTTTCCTCTTCAATCATAGTGGACGCAAACTGCTCTGTTTCGTAGGAGGCAGTACCATTACCAATGGATAAGAGGGTAACCTTAAACTTGCGAATTTTATCAGCCAACACCTTTTGTGCTTCTTTGCGGAGCTTTTCACTATTTGTTAAATAGTAGGCACCGTAATCTAGCACATTACCTTGTTGGTCGATAATAGCCATCTTACAACCTGTACGGTAACCAGGGTCAAGGCCCATGATAACATGGCCTGCCAAAGGTGGTTGTAACAATAGGTTTTTAAGGTTTACACCGAATACCTTGATAGCTTGTTCGTCCGCATTTTCCGTCAATTCATTGCGGATATCACGCTCTAAAGCGGGGAAGATAAGACGTTTGTACGCATCTGCTACGGCCGCTGCTTTATAGTCTGCGAAGATAGATTTTGAATTTTTCTCTAACTTTTGCACCATGTACGCTACATAGGTATCACCAGGCACAGTAAGAGCTAATTTCAAAGCACCTAATTTTTCACCGCGGTTAACCGCCAAGATACGGTGAGACGGCATTTGACGAACAGGCTCGGCATATTCTGCATATTGCAAGAATTGTTGTTGGACCTCTTCATCACCAGTTAACTCAGCTTGAATAAAGCCTTCGTTCCACATCTTTTTACGCAAGTACGCACGGAAGTCTGCACTATCACTAACAATTTCCGCTACGATATCAGAAGCACCTTGAATAGCATCCTCTGGTGTTGGCACCTCTTCCGTTACAAATTCTTTAGCAATCTCTAACGGATCACCAGAGGTCACTGTATCGTTAAGGATCATTTCCGCTAACGGCTCTAAGCCTCGTTCACGGGCAATCATGGCGCGTGTGCGTTTCTTAGGACGATACGGTAAATACAAATCCTCTAATTCTTGAAGTTTTGTAGCAGCCTCTAAGGCTTTCATCAGTTCATCAGTCATCTTTTCTTGCTCTGTAATAGAGGCAATGATTTCTTGACGACGTGTTTCCAAGTTGCGCAAATATTTAATGCGTTCTTCAATGGTGCGCAATTGCTCATCTTGCAATTCGCCTGTTACCTCTTTACGATAACGCGCAATAAATGGCACCGTATTGCCTTCGTCCAATAATTCTACGGCAGCTTGCACCTGCTTTGGCTTAACATTTAATTCACTGCCAATAATGGCAAACATTCTTTCACTCATTAAGATGCCTTTCTGCGATAGGTAACAAAACGATGAGGATATTTGTTCTTTTCATCCACCGCGCCGTCTACTACGGAATCAATGGTGAAAGCTTCCTCTGGGAACTCTGGGAAAAATGCATCCCCTTCAAATTCATGGTCTACTTCTGTAATGTACATCGTATCCACGTAAGGCAAGAAAGCCTCATATACTTGAGCACCACCGATGACATAGGCCGCATCAAGAGCACGTGCTGCTTCTGCAGCCGCCTCAGGACTATGGAATATCTTAACCCCTTCTGGCGCATCAAAGCCCTTATCACGAGTAATCACCCAGTGCTCACGATTTGGCAACAGGAACGGCAAACTTTCAAAGGTCTTACGTCCCATAATGATGACATGACCTGTAGTTTTCTCTTTAAAGAATTTCAAATCATTCGGCAAGTGCCAAATCAAGGTATTATCTTTACCGATCACACGATTATGTGCTACGGCTACGATTAATGCTAACATACTGGCCTCTTTCGATTAATACTATATGGCAACAGTCATACATATGATTCCATTTAGCAATGGTCATGAACTTCTATACTGCAACAGTCATAGACAATTTACCTAGATGTTCATATCCATCTAATGTAACGTCCTCTGGTGTGAAGTCATAGAAGTCTTTTACTTCAGGATTCACAATAATTTTTGGAGCTGGCAACGCTTGATCACGACGTGCTAACTGCTCGCGCAATGCTTCTACATGGTTTTCATAGACATGAGCATTATTGATAACATGAGTAAATTTACCAGGTTTGAGACCTGTTACTTGAGCGATCATACATTGTAACGCTGCATATTGAGCGGTATTGAACGGAACGCCAAGGCCCATATCGCCACTGCGTTGGATGAGCATGCAGTTCAAGTGTCCATCAGCTACATCCCATAATGTTTCATACGCACATGGTTGCAATGCCATATCATCTAAATCTTCAATATTCCACAATGTAACAATCATACGACGGCTATCAGGATCTTCCTTGATAGTCTTGATGAGATTATCAAGTTGTTTGTACTTTGCAATTTGGTAACCATAGGCCTTACCAATGGTACCATCTTCACGCATCCACTCATCCCATACGCGCACGTTCATTTCTTGTAATTTACGTACATCGTTAGACTGCATTTGCCAAATCCATAACAATTCTTTTACCGCCGTTTTGAAAGCTACAAATTTTGTAGTTAAAATTGGGAATTCCTCTTGCAAGTCAAATTGCATAATTTGATGTGGCAATTTATAAGTTGCAATACCGGTACGGTTTTGACCATACGTGCCATGTTCTAAAATATTTTCAATAATACCGAGGTATTGTGTATCTGCTAGACTCATATGTCCCCCTAAATCTATGTATAATACGTCGAATAATACTAACCTTATATCTCACAATATATAGTACTATCATACTAAAAAATACATAGTACTACCATATATACAGTAAAATTTATTATCCCTTATATTCTGCAATGGCCTGTAAAAAACTGAGGCCATATTTTTTCAATTTTGCTTCCCCTACACCCTTAACATTGCCAAACTCACCTAATGTAGTGGGTCGTAAATTGGCTAGGTCAATAAGTACTGTATCGGGGAAGATAAGATATGGTCGAAGCCCTGCCTCTTCGGCTAAGCGCTTACGATGTTGTCGTAAATGTTCAAATAAACCACCCGACCCGGAACTAGATTTTCCTCGTGATGTAGTAGATGTAGACCGACTAGTTCTAGATGGTACAGACACATGTTGCCTGATTTCCTCCACCTCTTTATGCCCAGCGAGGACCTCCTCAGCGCCTGCCGTCAAGGATAGCACAGGATACTTACCTGAAGAGCTACGCAAATAACCAGAAGCGACAAATTGTTGTATGAGGCCCTTAATCGATTTCTCGTCTACATTACTTAATAAACCAAATACAGGGAGCGCATCGTGGCCTGCTCGCATAATACGGTCAGTTCGCTCACCGCGCACAATAGAGGTAATCATAGAAGCACCATAGCGTTCATCAGTGCCCATAATAGCACGGAAGATAGCCTTCGCCTCTTTTGTAACATTGACCTTATCACCGGAGCCTTTACAGGAACTACAATTATCGCAAGTAGTCCAAACGGTACCTTCACCAAAATAGTTAAGCATATATTTACGTAAGCAATTACTGCAGAAACAGTAGTCAATCATAGACTGTAATTTACGGAGTTCCACCTCTTGTCGCTCAGGCGTCTCGATGGACTGTTCAATCAAATACTTATGAACCTGTACATCCTGCCCACTGTAGAACAAGATACATTCTGCAGGAGCCCCATCGCGACCTGCACGGCCCGCCTCTTGATAGTAGGACTCCATGTTGCGCGGCATTTGGTAATGTAACACATAGCGCACATTACTCTTGTCGATGCCCATCCCAAAGGCATTAGTAGCCACCATGACCTGTAGTTTATCATCTGCATAAGCGTTTTGCATCTCACGGCGCACCTCATCGCTGAGACCTCCATGATAATGGCCCACCTTAATACCTGCACGGGTTAGATTTTCATACACTCGATCTACATCCTTACGCGTCGCACAATAGATAATACCATTTTCGTTATCATGTTGGCGCACATAGTGAACCACATAATCCATGCGCTTTGGTGTACGGATGACAGAGAAGGATAAATTAGGCCGATCAAAGCCCGTTACGTACACATTAGCCTTGTCTAATCCTAATAGTTTTTTAATATCATTTTCTACATATTTCGTAGCCGTCGCTGTGAAAGCCCCTACAATAGGTCTTTTAGGCAGTGAGTTGAGCCACTCACCGATGAGGCGATAGGACGGTCTAAAGTCATGGCCCCACTCAGAGATACAATGGGCCTCATCCACAATGACTTGCGCAATAGGCAACGCTCGCAATACATTACAGAAGAAATTAGAACCTAGTCGCTCCGGCGCAATATATAAGAGTTTAATCTTACCGCTACGCACTTCGTACATCGTTTTATTAAACTCCGCTTGCGTAAGCGTACTATTGATGAGCGCCGCAGGAATGTTCTGCACCAAAAGACCATCTACCTGATCTTTCATAAGAGAAATCAGTGGAGAGAACACGATAGTAAGACCTGGCTTACAGAGTGCAGGTATCTGAAAACAGATAGACTTACCAGCCCCCGTCGGCATGATGCCAATTACATCTTCATTGCGTAATAAGGATGCAATGGGAGCCTCTTGAGCCGGTCTAAAGGAGGTGTACCCAAAGTAAGTTTCTAGCATGCGTAGTGCTTGTTGTTTTGTCACAACTGGTTGTTTTAGATATTCTTGTTTTCTTGTCCCCTGTTGATCCATGAGTACCTCCTTTCACGTGTCATTTTTCCATTCTATTATTTTATCATATTTCGAGTATTTTCGGTTTATTAGTATATACGATTTATAGGCTAACCGTCTAATGCCCAAGATGAAAGTATATGCTTAAAATTCGTATAGAAATTAATAGAATCTCACAAAATTTTTACACTCTAAAGTGCTAATATATGATACAATAAGAATTATTTATAATACTATAGAATGAAAATTTAACCTAAAATTTAACCTAAGGAGGTTTTATATAGTCATGACACAAGACAACTTAATGATTATTATCGCCTTTGCCTTATACTTAGGACTCATGATGTATATCGGGGTCTACTACTATCGCAAATCGAACAGCATCGGTGATTACATCCTCGGTGGCCGACAACTAGGCCCATGGATTACAGCACTTAGTGCAGAAGCATCAGATATGAGTGGTTGGATGCTTATGGGTGTTCCAGGCCTCGCGTATACAACGGGGATTTCAGGAGTATGGATTGCCGTAGGCCTTACGTTAGGTACTTGGGCAAACTGGAAATTCGTTTCTAGACGCTTGCGTAACCATACTGAGGTAGCTAGTGACAGTTTAACTTTACCGGACTATTTGAAAAATCGTTTCCACGATCAATCTCATTCGGTAGCGGTTATCTCCGCCCTATTTATCTTGATTTTCTTCTTGATTTATACATCATCGGGCTTTGTGGCAGGGGGCAAGTTATTCAATACCATCTTTGGCCTTGATTATACCGTATCCCTCTTCATCACCGCAGGCATCGTCGTTTTCTACACCTTCCTCGGTGGTTTCCTCGCTGTATCTTGGACGGACTGTATTCAAGGGGCATTGATGTTCTTTGCCATCTTAGCAGTACCGATTACAGCAGCCATGTTCATGGGCGGCCCTGTAGAAACATTCCAGCTCATCCAACAGGAGTTTCCTCAAGGTCTTAACTTATTTGGTAATCCATCCGATTGGTTCACTTGGGCTATCGGCTTAATCTCTGCTCTCGGTTGGGGTCTAGGTTACTTTGGTCAACCCCATATCCTCGTAAGATTCATGGCCATCTCCGATGCGAAAGAGTTAAAAAAATCTACGAATATCGCCATGGTATGGGTTATCTTATCCCTTATGGCAGCTATCGCAGTAGGCCTCATCGGTCACGTATACATGTTACCAGATAAACTGGTAGGTACTGATGCGGAAACAGTGTTCCTCATCATGACAGAACGTCTCTTTACTCCATTTGTAGCAGGTCTCATCTGGTCTGCAGTACTCGCAGCTATCATGAGTACTGCCTCTGCACAATTGTTAGTAACAGCTTCCGCTATTGCTAATGACTTCTATGCAAATATCATTCATCCTAAAGCAAGCGATAAGGAGCTTGTACTAGTAAGCCGTATCGTAGTACTTATCGTAGCATTGATTGCCATCTATATGGCAATGGATCCAGATAGCTACATCTTAACAATGGTTGCCTATGCATGGGCAGGCTTTGGTGCTGCCTTTGGTCCAGCCATCTTGTTCTCCTTGTTCTGGAAGCGAATGACACGTCATGGCTGTATCGCTGGTATCGTAGTTGGTGGTTTAACAGTACTGATTTGGAAACAATTTGAATTCCTTGGTCTATACGAAATCGTACCAGGCTTCCTCTTCTCTTCCATCGCGATTTACGTGGTGAGTATCATGGATAAGTTACCGCCTCGTCCAGTTCTTAAGGACTATAAAGAAGCAGAGAAAATGCACGTCCTATAAAACAGAACACATAAAAATAGAGCTAGTTGATTCAACGATCAACTAGCTCTTTTATTATGAATATTGTTGTAAGCCTTCTTTTATAGCTTCCTTCACTTCAGTCACCAAGGATGCTGGTGAAAGTACTTTTACACTTTGCATATATTGGAGAGCCCAATATTTAAAAGCGTGATGATTTACACGTACGCGACATACCACATCATCAGGTGTTACATCACTAAATTCCACATTACCATCGAACCAATCTAAGATTTGATTTACGATAGAACGTTTTGCTTTAAAGCTCACCATAATGGATTCACCACCGAACATATAAATATGCTCTTTTACGTATTGAGACACATTAAAGGTGCGTTGCTGTTGGTATCCCTTTATCTCCCGTAAAGGTTTTCTCCGTTCGCTTAGCACCGTAATATGTGCAATACGATCGACGCGCAATGTAGACATGTCGTCATAATTTTCGTGGTTTCCAACTAGATAATAATGTCCCCGATTCATTACTAGTTGGAATGGATTAAATACATATTTCCGTTCCTTGTTGTCTGGACCAAGATTGATATGTAAACGTTTATCCACGTCAGGTTGGCAATAGGCCAACGAAATTTTTCTCCCCTTTTGTATCGCTTCTTCTATGAGATCAATGTTAAGGAATAAGTCCTGGCTTCTATGAAGGTAACCTGTAGCACTTTCAATATCAATACCATGTGGCTTAAAATGAGAGCTGCCCAGTTTAGCAACACGACTAATTAAATCCTTACGTTGAGATGCTGTAATATGGCGAGAAGCCAACACACCATCGATCAATAATCGCAATTCCGAATCTTCAAAAGTATGAATCATGTAGAAATCGGTACGGCGAATAGTGCCATCTGCTCCCACGGCAGACTCTTCACATTGAATACCAAAATCACCAGATTCATATAAATCATTTAAATGACGGCCTAAGGTCTTCCGATCCACGGACACCTCGTACCGCTCAGCTAATATACTGCGGATCTCCTCTTGAGATAAAGTATGATTAGCATCTGTTTCACTTTTCAGGATTTCTAGTATGTATACTAGAACTGCCTTCTTAGATGCCATAAAAGACTCCTTTTACAAATAATACAATTAGTACAACTAATACAATTTATATAATCATCCACAACACACCGGATGATGTTCATAAAAATACCCATACATAGTATACCATACTTTTCATATATGGTTCATTTATTTCTCATTAATTTTATCGATTTACTATACTTTTTTGGCAAGATTAAATAACTAAATGTAATAATTATTAAATAATTCTAAATTTAATTATATAAAACAAAACCCGCAAACACTTTTTACATATAAATGTTATAAGTGTAACGGGTTTTGATTTTCACCATGAAATTAATATGAACGAAAATTCCTTTTAAAGCTCAGAATTCTAATATATTGTTAGTCCCTTTTAAGAAATACCATCTGTTTTCTTATTTCTAAGGAAACCTAGATCTCCCATACGCTTTGTCAATTCATTATAAAAGGCTTCTGCCATGGCATTTTGGTGCTTACTAGTTTGCGTTTTATCGGCACTAAAAATGGTATCTTTAATTTTTTTAGTTAAAGTAGACTTAGATTTTGGTTTATTCAACAACTCCATGAACATTAAATCTTCTTCAGAAATATCTCCAATAGCATCATTAAATGAATTCCCACCGTAAATATACTCACCACCACCATCAGCTATGGCTTTCACTAAGTTTGTAAATCGTGCAGGTATATAGGATAGACCTTCCATATACTCTTGCTTTTCTGGGAATGTTTTATAGAAACGAATACCACCGCGTACCATATGCTCTACTACAGCTTTATATAAGCTGCATACAGCAGGTTCTAATTCATCATCCGATGCATTAGCCGCCTCATGAGCCGCTTTTAAAATAGCTAATGCTTCAATCATGTTAAAGGTGCCACCATCCTTGATTAGTGCTTGGAACGTATCTTTTACTAAGCTGTTTTCAAACATTTCCAAAGCCTCTTCATCAAATAGAATTTGGAAGGTAAAGTTATTTATGGCAGTACGCACAGGAATTGTATTTACTTCAGCAGGATTCGATACAGCATAACTTATATCTTTCGCAGCACTTGCTTTACAGATAATAGACTTACGGAATGTCGTATCAAGCATAAAATCTAAATATTGCTCTTGATCTGCTTGGCTGTTAGGCGCTAGTTGCTCAAGTTTGTCTGCAATGCTTTCATCATAAGTACGAACCATAGACAATGTAAGATCTGCATCACCTACATAAGTGAGATTATTAGTCTTAAGATGGTCGTTAAATTGATAAAGATAACATGGATCATTATGAGGTTCTAAATGGTCATGACCTACATAATAGTCGTCCTTTTGCATAACGGAGCGCAAGGCACCGAGGAATTTACTATTACGTTCTTTGAGATTATCGTAGTTAAGGATTTGGGCACCTATCAAGCTACCCACAGTCTTACCACGCAATACCTTTTCCTTATGCGTAGATTCATCATGGCCACGATTAGCAAATAACATGAGCTGACGAACCTCTTCCATGGTATGCCAGCCTGGATAGGTATTATAAGATACGTAAGCAATACCATTATCAGCTAAATGATTAGAAATAATATCAAGCAGTTTATCCTTCATTTCATCGCTGATCCAAGAATAGAAACCGTGCGCAATAATATAGTCAAAGGTTCCCATGGATTCATCAAAATTCAAGATATCCCCTTGTACTAAAGATACATTATCAAGTTTTGCATCCCCGATAATTTTATTCCCCTTCTCTACTTGGTCTTGTGAAAGTTCAATCCCTACAAAGGTCGCTTCAGGATTGTGAGCTGCTTGGGAAATGATATTACCACCATAGGTAGCACCTAATTCAAGGACACGTGCTGTTTTAGCCGTTGGTGGCTTAAGACCTACAAGTGTACCATATGCCTCTAAATAGGCAGGTGTAGTAAAAGGAAATGGATAGGATTTATAGCCTAACTCTTTATATATCGTTTGTTGCATTTCTTCATTTGCCATTTGTGTATTATCCTTAGCCATATATACCTCTATATTTAATATTAGAATTATTCAAATATGTATTACTAACATTATGTATTGCTAGCATTATGTATTGCTAGCATTATGTATTGCTAGCATTATGCACAGCTACTTATCATTATACCAAATTCCAAATATATTACCTATGTTTTAAGCAGTTGATACTTAAATAATTCAACAGAAGCTAGTGCGATAAACTAATGTATATCAAATCATTGATATACTATTTAGAAAACTAAATTTACATACAAAAGAGGCACCCTCGAAAGGGTGCCTCATATAGTTATCAGCCGTTAAATAACGAATTATTTTACGTCTTCAAAACCTTTTTGTAAGCGAACATAGCTTAAGCGACGTTCTTTAGCGTCTTGTTCAGTTTTAGCGAACAATTCTTCTGCAACGTCTGGAGCTGCTTTAGCCAAGGAAGCGTAACGTACTTCACCTTTAAGGAAGTCTTGGAAGCTTTCAGTTGGTTCTTTGGAATCCAAGGAGAATGGATTTTTACCTTCTTCTTTAAGTTGAGGGTTGTATCTGTAAAGATCCCAGTAACCAGCTGCAACTGCTTTACGTTGTTCTTCTTGAGCTTTACCCATACCAGCTTTGATACCATGGTTGATACATGGGCTGTAAGCAATGATCAAGGATGGACCTGGATATGCTTCAGCTTCTGTAACAGCTTTCATCAATTGGTTTTTGTCTGCACCCATAGCTACTTGTGCTACGTATACATAACCATAAGACATAGCCATCATGCCAAGGTCTTTTTTCTTAGTACGTTTACCAGAAGCTGCGAATTGAGCAACTGCTGCTACGTTAGTGGATTTGGAAGCTTGACCACCAGTGTTGGAGTATACTTCAGTATCGAATACGAAGATGTTGATGTCTTCGCCAGAAGCTAATACATGGTCAACACCACCGAAACCGATATCGTATGCCCAACCGTCACCACCGAAGATCCAGTGGGAACGTTTGATCAAGAATTGTTTTTTCTCAAGAAGTTCTTTCAACTCAGGAGTTGTAGCACCTTCAGCTTCGATAGCTGCTACTAAACGTTCGGAACGTTGACGAGTAGCCGCACCAAGGTTAGCGAATTCAAGCCATTGTTCTAAAGCTTCTTTCAATTCGCCAGTAGCAGTTTCAGCAGCTTTCGCAGCCACTTCTGCTAATTGTTGACGAACTTTCTTAACGCCGATGTACATACCATAACCATACTCAGCATTGTCCTCGAACAAGGAGTTAGCCCAAGAAGGACCTTGACCTTGTTGGTTAGTTGTGTATGGAGATGCAGGCATGGAAGCACCCCAGATGGAGGAACAACCAGTTGCATTGGCAATCATCATGCGGTCGCCGAATAATTGAGTTAACAATTTAGCGTAAGGAGTTTCACCACAACCTGCGCAAGCACCGGAGAACTCGAACAATGGTTGTTCGAATTGAGAACCTTTAAGAGTCTCTTTATTCATAGGGTTTTCTTTTACAGGAAGGTTAACACCGTAATTCCAAGCTTCAGCTTGTTCAATTTCAGTGTCGATGGAAGTCATTACGATAGCTTTGCCTTTTGGAGATGGACAGATATCAACACAGTTACCGCAACCCAAGCAGTCTAATGGGGATACTGCGATACGGAATTGAAGATCTTTAGCGCCCATAGCAGGGATTGTATCGAAATGTTCTGGAGCCGCAGCCACTTCTGCTTCAGTTGCCAAGATTGGACGAATTGTAGCATGTGGACATACGAAGGAACATTGGTTACATTGGATACAGTTTTCTGGTAACCATTTTGGAACGAACAATGCAGGACCGCGTTTTTCGAATTTAGCAGTACCAGCAGGTAATGTACCGTCTTCGTAACCAGCGAATGTGGATACAGGAAGATCGTAACCAGCTTGAGCATTGATTGGTTGTGCAATGTTTTGAACGAAGGATGGGCAAGACTCACAACCAGGTTTTACTGTGTGGTTGCCTTCATCAACAGCGTTTTTCCAGTCAGCAGGAACATCTACTTTTACCAAAGCACCAACGCCTTGATCGATAGCAGCATTGTTCATGTCAACGATATTTTGACCTTTTTTACCGTAAGAAGTTACTACGGATTCTTTAAGGTATTTAATAGCATCTTCAACAGGGATGATTTCAGTCAATTTGAAGAACGCAGCTTGAGTTACCATGTTGATACGACCGCCCAAACCGATTTCGGAAGCGATTTTCGCAGCATTGATGATGTAGAAGTTCAATTCTTTTTCTGCGATTTGACGACGTAATTTAGCAGGTAAATGTTCGTCCAATTCTTCAGGGGACCAAGTACAGTTCAATAAGAATGTACCACCTTTTTTGATGCCGCGGATCAAGTCGTATTCATGTACGTAAGATTGACGGTGACATGCTACGAATTGAGGTTCAGTTACCAAGTAAGGTAAGTTGATTGGGTTTTTACCAAAACGAAGGTGAGACATTGTTACGCCACCAGATTTTTTGGAGTCGTAGTCGAAGTATGCTTGAGCATACAGGTCAGTGTGGTCACCGATGATTTTGATAGCGGATTTATTCGCACCTACAGTACCGTCAGAACCGAAGCCCCAGAATTTACATTCAGTCAAACCAGGAGTTTCTACTTCTACGCCTTCAGCACGATCTAAGGACAAGAATGTAACATCGTCATTGATACCCAATGTGAAGAATTTCTTGCCATTTTCAGCAGCTAAGTTATCGAATACAGCAACAATGTCTGCAGGGATAACGTCTTTGGAGCTCAAACCATAACGACCAGCGATAACTTTTACGTTACGGCCGCCGTCAACTACAGCTGCTTGTACGTCCAAGAACAATGGTTCAGCCAAAGCGCCTGGTTCTTTAGTACGGTCAAGAACTGCAATGCGTTCTACAGTTTGAGGAAGAGCTTTCAACAAACGATCTGTTGCGAATGGACGGAACAAGTGAACGTTGATGAAGCCTACTTTACGACCCAATTTGTTGAGGTAATCAACAGTGGATTGTACTACTTGAGCGGAAGAACCCATAGTAACGATTACGTCAGTTGCATCAGGAGCACCATAGTAGTTGAACAATTGGTAGTTAGTACCAGCCAATTTGTTAACTTCGTTCATGTAATGTTCTACAACGTCTGGAAGTTCCAAGTAGAATTTGTTGGATGCTTCACGATGTTGGAAGTATACGTCAGGGTTTTCTGCAGTACCACGAGTTACAGGAGCATCTGGGTTCAAAGCTTTTTTACGGAAAGCTTTAACAGCGTCCATGTCTACTAATGGTTTCAAATCTTCATAGTCCCAGATTTCGATTTTTTGAATTTCGTGGGATGTACGGAAACCGTCGAAGAAGTTGATGAAAGGTACGCGAGTTTTAATAGCTGTCAAGTGAGCTACTGCGGACAAGTCCATTACTTCTTGTACGGAGGATTCAGCTAGCATAGCGCAACCGGATGCACGAGCAGCCATAACGTCTTGATGGTCACCAAAGATAGACAAAGCATGTGCAGCCAATGCACGAGCAGCTACTTGGAATACACCTGGAAGTAATTCGCCTGCTACTTTGTATAAATTAGGAAGCATCAATAACAAACCTTGGGAAGATGTGAAAGTTGTTGTTAATGCGCCAGCTTGTAAGGAACCGTGGAATGCAGCAGCAGCGCCTGCTTCAGATTGCATTTCTACAACTTGAACAGTGTTACCGAAGATGTTTTTACGACCAGCAGCAGACCATTCGTCAATGTGTTCTGGCATTGGGGAAGATGGAGTGATTGGGTAAATCGCAGCAACTTCTGTAAAACCATAAGAAACGTGAGCAGCCGCTTGGTTGCCGTCCATAGTTTTAAATTTACGACTCATGTGATTATTGCCTCCTTAAGCATTTAGCAAAAATAGAACACTTGCTTAATCTATCATTATGTTTAGGAATAACAACCATTACAAACTTGCGTACATGAAAAAATAATGCAATAATATATATGTTATATATAATACGGCATTATGTGTGAACATACTTTTTTGTAATGGGCACAACCATAATTCCTAATATCATAACTTGATATAGCCCTATAAGCTAATTATAACGTGCTGGGCCCTATCAACGCAACACATACAGTGACTGTCGCTTTGCCAATATTGCTATTCATGCTTTACATAAAGTAATAGCTAGTTGCATTCTAGTAATAACTATTCTCATTTAGTTAGGTCACTTCCTATAACCAAGTTTTATTTTTAGGGGGTTAATTATGGATTTTCATCATTTGAAATACTTCGTTGAAGTAGCTGATCAAAAAAGCTTCAGTAAGGCTGCGAGGAATTTACACATCTCCCAATCTGCTATCAGCCGTACTATCAAAGCTTTAGAAGACGAACTTGGTGTTGTTCTCTTCATGCGTAATGCTAAATCTGTAGAACTTACTGATGGGGGTACCATCTTCTTAACCCACGCTAAACGCGTTGTGTTTATGTTTGAACATCTAAAAACTGATTTTGAAAATGAATTTCGTTTGGAGCAAGGTTCCATCCGAATTGGTATTCCACCAATTACAGATGCACCAATCTTTGCCCAATTATTAGGGGAGTTCAAAAAAGTATATCCGCAAATTGAATTAGAGCTATATGAACAAGGTTCTAAAAAGGTTGAAATCAGCGTTCAAGAAGGTTTAATTGATATTGGTATCATCTGTACTAAACCAAACCCTAAAGAATTTGAGTCCTTCTACCTTACTAGTGACCCACTTTCCGTTATCATTCCAAAATCCAGCCCTCTAGCGAAGGAAAAAGAAATTCGTTTAGAAATGTTAGCTGATGAATCCTTTGTATTGCACAAAGACGACTTCAACTTACATGACGAAATCATCAAAGCTTGTAAGCACACCGGTTTCCAACCGCATATCGTGTTTGAAACAAGTCAACGTGATCTTATGTTACAAACGGTTAGTGCAGACCTTGCCATCGCATTGTTACCATCACGCCTCTGCCCTGAGGTAGGTGAGAACACTGAGGTTGGTTCCAAGGTTGTCGTAAGACCACTAGTGCCTGAAATCATTCATACCCTCTATGTTATTTGGAAAAAAGGTCATTACCTCTCCCACGCTTCTCGCTTGTGGTTAGACTTTGTAAATTCCAAATTACCATTACCTGGATTACAACTCGAGGATCGTCAATAATGAATAAAACATCTGGGCTCGCAGCTAAATTGCGGGCCCTTTTGAAAGCTAAAGAAGCTCCTATGTGGGGCGTGATTATTGTGCTGGTTATTGTTATAATCTTCCAGCAAATACAAATTTCAGAATTACAATGGCGCGTTGATGAAGACCATGATGGCTCCACCATCAATAGCGTAGCAGGTCGCCTATACATCCTAGAAGGGATGGCTAATAAACATGGCGATCAATTAGACGAAGTCTTTAAAAGTATTCGCCAACTCCAAAATGATGGTGCTAAGTACGACTGGGAGCTAAAACAACTACAATGGTTACACCCAGAACTCAAAGTACAACCACCAGAGGCCAACCCACACCAATTCAAATCGACAGATTTAAACCTCGATATGAACCCTGGGAAAGTGCCTGATGTAACAAAATAAAATATGCCAGATACAGTATTTGGACTCAAACGAGTAAAATACGGCTTATAGGACAAAAAGTGTGTGTAAAAACCCTTATAACACTAGATATTTACTAGTGTTATAAGGGTTTAATCTTTTTTTGGAGAAGTTTGAGGGTGGACAAAAAGTGTGGGTGAAAACATCAATTAACCCTTGTAAT
>NZ_JAHABE010000016.1:0-30811 GCF_018376515.1 Veillonella sp. oral taxon 158
TTTCTTGCGAATATGACCGCTATTCGCCAACCGCTCGAGGACGCAATAATCTGTCGGCTCATACGGATGATGCTCTGTATCAGACCGACTATCATCGCGACCTGCTGTTTTTATTTGTAAAACCTGTTCCCATTCCTGCTCACTTGTCATATGTCTATTTTCTACCTTATATCAATCGTAATATATTAAGTAATATTAAGTAATATTAAGTAATATCTAGTTATATCAACTATTGTATATGCATATAATATTATTTACAAATAATACTAAATTGTGTAATATAATTATAGATAAAGGAAATAAATATTTTGCTAGCATTTTAATGCATGCAAAACAAAAGAGGAGGGTGGCAGCCCTCCTCTTTTTGTGCTAGTTACCGGCCTAATATCTATCTAGCCACTTGCAAATATAATATCCAATTATACTTGCTACGATAGATACTGTGAAGGAAATAAATATTTCGAGCATTTTAATACACCCCCTTCCTGTTACCAGTTTGGGGCGGTAACACCTATAGTATATACCAAAAGCACCCTTTTGGGTGCTTTTATTGTGTCAAACATTTATTGATGTTAATATGGTATACTAAAGAGTAATATTTCAATATTCTCATGTGCAGAATGATATGTCATAAAAAAGGAGTGTCTACTTACATGGACAGTGATCTGACCTTAGATTTTATAATTATCGTCGTATTAATCATAGCAAACGGCTTGTTCTCTATGACAGAGTTAGCCATCGTGAATGCGAAAAAACGTAAGCTCGAAGAGTTAGCAGAAGCGGGCAATGAACGTGCTAAAAAGGCCTTTGAATTAGCAGAGAATCCTAATAATATGTTTTCTACTATTCAAATTGGTATTACCCTCGTTGGTATTTTAACTGGTTTGTATTCTGGTGCGACCTTCTCTGGTCCTTTAGAAGAGATTTTAGTAGCTAATATTCCAAGTATTGAGCCCTATGCAGCATCCATTAGTTCCTTACTCATTGTTACGGTTATCACCTATTTATCCCTCGTTATTGGCGAGCTCGTGCCGAAACGTTTAGCCTTAAATAGTCCTGAAAGCATCGCTGTAGTAGTGGCAAAACCGATTTATTGGTTGTCTGTAGCCTTAAAGCCAATCGTTAGCTTCCTCGGTGTTTCCACAGAATTCCTCTTAAAATTACTAGGCGTGACTGTGAAAGAAGAGGCTCCTGTTACAGAGTCTGAAATCAACAAAATGCTCACCGAAGGCGTTGCTATGGGTGCTTACGAAGAAGAGGAACCAATTCTCGTAGAAAATATCTTCCACCTTGCAGATATGAACGCTGGCGACGTGATGACGCCGCGTACACAGCTCAAATGGATCGACCTTAACGGCACTGAGGACGAAATCATGGATGTCCTCAAAAATGCCAACCATTATCGCATTCCTGTTGGCACCGATTCCTTGGACGAACTCAATGGTCTCGTTACCGTATCTGACGTATTAGTTCAAATTATGCAACGTCCTAGTGAAAGTTCCATTCAAGATATCATCAAGTCTTGTCTCAAGGAACCTGTCCTCGTTCCAGAATCCATTCCGCTTATGAAGTTATTGAACGTACTTCGTACTGAAGGTGTTCACGAGTCCATTATCCTCGATGAGTACGGCGGTTTCACAGGTCTCGTAACCTTGCATGACATCATGGAAGAAATCGTAGGCCTTATGCCTTCTGGTGAAGACGAAATCAAAGAAGAAGAAAATAAAATCATCGAACGCGATGGTGCATGGCTCGTAGACGGCCTACTCGACGTAGATGAATTTAAAGAATTCTTCCACATCGATGAAGAATTACCAGGCGAAGAAGATGACTTGTACAAAACTATGGGTGGCCTTTTGAATCTGCTCTTCGGTCGCATTCCAAAAGAACTAGACAAGGCAAAATGGAATGGCTATACCTTTGAAGTCATCGATATGGACAATACCCGTATCGACAAAATCCTTGTTACCTATGAAGAACCTATTGTAGAACAAGAAGAAGAAAAATAATAACATATACATGCTTACTATTATTAACGATTAACCTTAATAATTAAGGGTATTTAAAGATAATTAAGCCTTAATAATTTAGGTTAAGAAGATAAAAAACAGTATATATAAGCTTATAAACATGTGTAAAAGAGTGAGTTCTCTAAAGAGGACTCACTTTTTTATTACTAACAACCTAACAACCTAACAACCTAACAACCTATGATTTTAAAATAAAAAGGCATATGTTTAAAATATACTAATAAATATGTCAAATAAGTATATAGTTCTTTTATATTCCGCATAAAGGGTAGAATTATATATTTAAATATAGTATTATTAAATTGTATAAAATATATAAGTAGAATAGTATTTCTATTTCCTTATCTTGTGTATGTATTTAGAAATATGCTAACAATAAAAGTCCTATGATGTTTAGTTGTAACGAATATGTTGCACCTTTCATAGGGCTTATGTGTGGTAGTAAAAGGAGAGATTCTATGAATCCAAGAGTCATAGCAACCATAGGGGCCCTATTAATAGGGACTGCCGTCATAAGTGGTTGTGGATCAGAAAAGCCCCCTGAGGATACAAGCCTCAAGGTGCGCACCATCACCATCGGTCAAGAATCAGACACTACCAGTGCTGGTTATGCAGGCACCATCCACAATAAGACGGAAACTAAACTAGCCTTTCAAATTGGAGGCCGCGTTATCAACAAATTTGTTAATGTTGGTGATGTAGTAGAAGCAGGACAAGTGATTGCTCAAATCAACGGTTCTGATACGGCAGCACAAATGCAAAATGCAGAAGGCGCCGTAAAAGCAGCTCAATCGGCTTACGAATTAGCAGAAACCAATGCTAACAGATACCGCGAACTCTATGCGCAACAAGCGATTAGTAAATTGCAATTAGACCAAGCGGAAAACCAATTGAATGCGACAGCTGCTCAACTACAACAGGCCCAAGCAAGCCTCAATTTGAGTAGCAATCAAAATAGCTATACTAGCTTAACGGCTCCAGATACGGGCATTATAACGGCTCTTAATCTTGAATCTGGCCAAGTGGTCGCAGCAGGTCAAAATGTAGGTACCTTAGCGGCTGGTCGTGATCCAGAAGCAGTTATCGCTTTACCGGAACAAGAATTGAGTAAAATTCACGTAGGAAGCCCTGCCACTATTACCTTCTGGGCGTTGCCAGATGTAAAGGTCCAAGGCGTTGTACGTGAAATTTCACCAGTTCCAGATCCTGTGGCGAGAACGTATACCGTAAAAATCGCCTTACAAAATGCGCCTAGTGAAGTACAACTAGGTATGACAGTAAACGTAAATCTAACTACAACAGATACGAGCAATATTACGATTCCGTTGACGGCTCTTGTGAAAGACTCGAACGGCAATAATGCAGTCTATATCATCCGCGATAAAAAGGCTCATCTCGTGTCTATCAAAACAGGCGATTTTGGTCAAAACTCAGTTATCGTCACATCTGGCTTAGCTAAAGGCGACATTGTCATCACCGCAGGTACCCAACAGTTACAAGAAGGGACGGCGGTTAGTCAATGAAACAGTTTAACTTAGCCGAATGGGCTCTCAAACACAAGTCCATTATCTACTACTTCATGGCTGTGCTCCTCACCTTTGGTATCTTCTCGTACTCCCAAATGGGCCGTATGGAGGACCCGGACTTTACGATGCGCACCATGGTAGTCGGCGTTGCTTGGCCAGGGGCTTCCCCGCAAGAAATGTCGGACCAGGTAACGGACAAACTAGAAGAAAAACTGCGCGACCTACCTGGCGTAGATTATACGAAATCTTTCACAGATGGCAGCAAATCGGTAATTTATATTAATCTGAAAGAAGATTTACCATCTGATAAAATTCGTCCCGCTTGGGAAGAAGCGCGGAATATGATCAACGACGAATGGAAATCACTGCCGCAAGGCGTTCAAGGCCCTACCATCAACGATCGATTCGACGATGTATACGGCATCATTTATGCCATCAGTGGTGATGAATATTCGTACGAAGAAAAGCGGCAACAAGCAGAAGACTTGAAACGTCAGCTTTTATCAGTTCCTAATGTTAAAAAAATCAGCCTCATTGGGGTTCAACAACAAACCCTTAATGTAACGATCAACAAGGATAAGCTAGCATCTTATCAAGTCAGCACGCAACAGCTATTAACGGCTATCAAACAGCAAAGTATGATGGTTCCAGCTGGTATGATTACGACGGATACAAACAATGTATATCTCCGCGTTAATGGCCTATTCGATAGCCCTCAAGCGGTACAAGATATGCCAATTCGCATCAATAATCAAACGTTGCGACTCGGCGACATGGCTGATGTAACTATGACCTATCAAGACCCTAGCAATCCTCAGTTCTACTTTGAAGGTAAACCAGCTATTGGCATTGCCATCTCTATGGATGCAGGGGGCAATAATATCGAATTCGGTGAAGCTATCGATAAAAAACTGGCGGAATTAAAGAAAACCATTCCTACAGGACTCGAACTCAGTCAAGTATCGAATCAGCCTCACATTGTTAAAGAATCTATTGGCGATTTTTCTCAATCCTTATTTGAAGCCATCGCCATCGTATTACTCGTAAGCTTTGCATCCCTTGGCTTGCGAACAGGTGTCGTAGTAGCCCTCACCATTCCAGTCGTTGTGTCTACGACGTTCATCTTGATGTATGAAAACGGTATTTACTTACACAAGGTTAGCCTAGGTGCCCTCATCTTAGCACTGGGCCTACTCGTAGACGATGCCATTATCGTTGTTGAAATGATGAGCGTTAAACTCGAAGAAGGTTGGGGACACTTTAAAGCGGCCACCTTTGCTTACCAATCAACGGCATTCCCTATGCTATCTGGTACGCTCATTACCTGTGCAGGCTTCTTGCCATTAGCACTAGCAGAAGGGATGGTAGCAGAATTTACAAAATCTCTATCCATCGTTGTATTTATGGCTCTCATCCTATCATGGTTTGCTTCTGTTCTCGTCAGCCCTGTTCTCGGTTATAAAATCATCGAAAATAAAGAACCAAAACCTGAATCAGAATGGACTAAACGAGACCATATCATGCACAAGCTAAGCGTGACCTTCTATGAAAAGTTTGAAAAGCTTTTACATTGGGCTTTAGGACATCATAAGGTAGTATTACTCATCACCTTAGGTGCCTTTGTGTTATCCCTACTTTCACTACCATTGATCAAGCAGGAATTTTTCCCATCATCAACGCGTAATGAAATCATCGTGTCCATGCAGTTCCCTCAAAGTTCATCCATTGAGTACACCGCAAACCAAGCAAAGATCATTGATGAATATTTGCAAGGGGACGAACGCATTGCAACGTTCTCATCCAATATTGGACAAGGTTCTCCTCGTTTCGTCCTCACCTTGGAACCTGAATTGCAACGAAATAATTTCTTACAATATGTAATCGTTACAAAATCCTTAGAGGACCGAGATAAACTGTATAATGAGTTAACGTCTTATTTAAATACAGAATTCCCATCAGCTCTTGTAAATGCTCAGTTTGTCCAAATCGGGCCTCCATCTAAGTATCCTGTTATGCTCCGCGTAGCAGGTCCTGATCAAAAGGTGGTAAAAGACATTGCAAACCAAGTAAAAGCTAAAATGCAAGGCGACAAGGATTTACTAAATATAGCCTTTGACTGGCCAGATACAGAACCAGTAGCCAATATTCACATCGATCCGAACAAGGCGCGCCTACTAGGTATCGATAGCTACGCTGTATCCTTGCACTTACAAAGTCTATTATCTGGTACAAAATCTGGTGAATATTACGAAGGCAATCAAACCATACCTGTTACCTTCCGTTTAGGCGGCAACGAACAGCATAATTTAAGTGCTCTTTCATCCTTACCGATTCAAACAGGCAACGGTTCCTACGTACCACTTAACCAAATTGCGACCATTACCATGACGCAAGAGGATGGTATTATTTGGCACCGTAACATGATGCCTACCATCAGTGTGTATGCTAATGTAAAACCTGGCGTCTTAGGCAATGCGAAAACGAAAGAGGTTTATAAATCCTTGCAAGACATTCGCGATTCCTTGCCTACAGGCTATACCATTGAGCTAGACGGTGCTGCTGAAAATAGCGTAACAGCAGTACAAAGATTATTAAAACCAATGCCGATTATGCTCTTTGTGATTATGACAATCCTCATGTTCCAATTGAAGCGTATCGCCCTCATGATAATGGCTTTACTCACAGCCCCACTAGGCCTCATCGGTGTCGTATTAGCACTGAATATTACGAGAACGCCGTTAGGCTTTATGGCGATTCTAGGTATCATCGCCCTATCGGGTATGATCATTCGTAACTCCATTATCTTGTTAGACCAAATCGAAATCCACAAGGCAGAAGGCCAAAAACCTCGTGAAGCGATTATCAACTCCGCTACACTTCGTTTCCGCCCTATCATGCTCACCGCTCTCGCAGCGATTTTAGGCATGATTCCTCTCATGGGATCTGTATTCTGGAGCCCACTAGCCATCGCCTTTAGCGGCGGCCTACTAGTGGCAACGGTGCTAACACTTATCGTACTACCAGTCATGTACGCAAGCTGGTACAAGATTAAATAATTACAAATATACCTACATTTGTAAGATCTAATATGTACTAGGAACTTTATTTCCTTAGTAAAAATCCCCTAATCTTTGTAAAAGCTATATAGCTTATACATTGATTAGGGGATTTAATTATAAATAAGTAACATAAAAAACAGCAGGACTAAAGCCTGCTGTTTTTTAGTCACAAGAATACATTGCAACTTACTTATTTCCCTTAGGATTATATTAACAGTTATATCTAACGTAGTCTACCATCTATTAAACTACTACAGCTGTACCATTGCATGTAATCATGAGCATGCCGTTTTGTGCACCTACAGTGCTATATTGGAAGGATACACCAATAATAGCATTAGCACCCAATTTAGAAGCGCGTTGAGACATTTCATCGAGAGCTGCTTGGCGAGCACTCATCAAAGAATCTTCATAGCTGCCACTACGACCACCTACGATGTCACGAATACCAGACATGAAGTCTTTAACGAAGTTACGACCTTCTACTACTTCACCAAATACAATACCTTTGTACTCTTGTACAGGTTTGTTTTCAATATGAAACGTTGTTGTAATAATCATAATTCTCTCCTCATTATCTATCAAAGTCGCGGTCTAAGTTAACTTCTTTCAACGGCACAACTTTAGTTTTGTTGATATATTTGTAACCTAGGTAAACTGCAAAGAAGATTGGCAAGCCAATATACGCAACGGATACGCCGTACCAGTCGATTGTTTCGCCTGTGAAAGCGGAGTAGTTTTGACCAGCGATGATGATGACGCAAAGAATGAACGCCAAGATTGGACCTACTGGGAATAACCATGCTTTGTAAGGCAATTCGCTAAGATCTCTGCCTTGTGCAATGAAGGCACGACGGAAACGATAGTGAGATACTGCGATACCAACCCATGCGATGAAGCCGCAAAGACCGGAGATATTAACAATCCAAGTATACGCAGTACCTTCGCCGATGAAGCTTGTAAGGAATGCAAATAAACCAATTGCTGTAGTTAAAATTAACGCTGGCACTGGTACGCCACGGCTATTAAGCTTAGCAAAGATTTGAGGTGCTTGACCTTCTTTAGCGAGTGCGTACAGCATACGCGTAGAAGAATATAGACCAGAGTTACCAGCACTGAGTACTGCCGTTAAAATGATAGCATTGATGAAGTTAGCAGCAAAGGCAAAACCAAAGCGGTCAAATACGAGTGTAAATGGAGAAATAGAAACGTTTTCCACACTAGCATTCAAAAGATTTGGATCAGTGTATGGAATCAAGAAACCGATAACTGTGAAAGCACCGATATAGAACAATAGAATACGCCAGAAGATAGAGTTAATCGCTTTTGGCACGTTCTTTTCAGGGTCTTCTGCTTCACCAGCTGCTACGCCAATAAGTTCAGTACCTTGGAAGGAGAAACCAGCTACCATGAAGATAGCGAGGATGGATTCCCAGCCACCTACGAATGGCGCTTCCCCTATTGTCCAGTTTGTAAAGCCTGGAGATGTGTCACCAATGCCAAAAATGAGCATGGATCCACAGAATAGGAATACGAATACAGTAATAACCTTGATGCTAGAGAACACATATTCACTTTCACCAAAGGAACGAGTCGATAAATAGTTCAAGCCGAATAAAATGAGCAAGAACAGAGCAGACCATACGATGGCAGGCACATCAGGGAACCAATATTTCATGATGAGCGCCCCTGCTAATACTTCAGCAGCCAAGGTAATAGCCCAGTTAAACCAGTAGTTCCAACCTAAGGCAAAACCAAAGGCAGGGTCTACATAGCGTTTTGCATAAGTCCCGAAGGAACCTGGAATCGGTAAGTAAGTAGCCATTTCCCCAAGAGAAGTCATGAGGAAGTAAACCATGAGGCCAATGAGGCCGTAAGCTACAAGAGCACCACCAGGGCCTGCAGTACTTACTACTTCACCACCGGCAACGAATAAGCCAGTACCGATAGCACCGCCAAGAGCGATCATATTCATATGACGCGCTTTCAGGGTACGTTTTAGATGTTGATCTTTATTAGACGTAAACTCTACGTTATTATTTTGATTATCAGCCATGGTGCACCTCTTACAAATCTAGATTACGCACGTATTTTGCGTTATCTTCAATAAATTTACGACGAGGTTCTACCTTATCGCCCATGAGAACGGTAAAGATTTTGTCAGCTTCGATGGAATCTTCCAAGCTAACTTGTAAAATCGTACGATTTTCAGGGTTCATAGTAGTTTCCCATAATTGTTCAGGGTTCATTTCACCTAAACCTTTGTAACGTTGGATAGTGATACCATCACGGCCTACTTCATCAAGCTTAGCAGTTAATTCCGCATCAGAGTATACATACCAATGGGATTTACCCTTCTTGATTTGGTACAAAGGAGGTTGAGCAATGTAAATATGACCTTCCTCTACCAATGGTTTCATATAGCGGTAGAAGAATGTTAATAACAAGGTACGGATATGAGCACCGTCAACATCCGCATCGGTCATGATGATAATCTTGTTATAACGGGATTTAGTAATATCGAATTCTTCCCCAATGCCAGTACCGAAAGCGGTAATCATGGAGCGAATTTCGTTATTCGCCAAAATCTTATCAAGACGTGCTTTTTCTACGTTAAGGATTTTACCGCGCAACGGTAAAATCGCTTGGTAACGACGGTCGCGACCTTGTTTTGCAGAACCGCCCGCAGAATCACCTTCGACTAGATAAATTTCAGTCATAGATGTATCTTTTTCGGAGCAGTCCGCCAATTTACCAGGAAGGCTAGATACTTCTAAAGCATTTTTACGGCGAGTTAAGTCGCGGGCTTTACGAGCTGCCTCACGAGCACGGCTTGCCATAGTCGCTTTTTCGATGATTTTCTTCGCATCTTGCGGATGTTCTTCAAAGAATGTTTTAAGACCATCAGATACGATAACATCTGTAATACCTTTAACTTCGCTATTGCCAAGTTTAGTTTTTGTTTGGCCTTCAAACTGAGGTTCCAATACTTTTACAGAAACAACAGCTGTCAAACCTTCACGTACGTCTTCACCAGAAAGGTTAGACTCATTTTCCTTGATCAAACCAGCTTTACGGCCATAATCATTGAGAGTACGAGTCAAAGCAGCACGGAAACCAGAAAGATGTGTACCACCGTCAATAGTGTTGATGTTATTTACGAAGGACAACAAGTTTTCGCTGTAGCTATCGTTATATTGTAAAGCTACATCTACTACTACATCATCTTTTGTATTTTCGATGTTGATAACAGTTGGATTAACAACTTCTTTATTTTCGTTCAAGAATGTGATGAAAGAACTCAAACCACCTTCGTAATGGAAGCTTTCAACACGAGGTTCCTCTTGGCGCAAATCGCTCAATGTAATGCGAAGGCCTTTGTTAAGAAATGCCAATTCTTGTAAACGCATTTTCAATGTATCAAAGCTAAATACTGTAGTTTCAAAAATCTCAGCATCTGGCTTGAAGATAACTGTAGTACCAGTACCTTCTGCTTTACCAATTTCGTGCAACTCAGAAGTCTTGTGACCACGAGCAAAAGAAATTTCTTGAATGATACCATTTTGAGCTACTTGAACCTTAGTCCATTCGCTCAACGCATTTACTACGGAAATACCTACGCCGTGAAGACCACCAGATACCTTGTAGCCGCCACCGCCGAATTTACCACCGGCATGCAATTTAGTTAATACTAACTCTACCGCAGACATACCAGATTCATGCATCCCTGTTGGGATACCACGGCCATCATCGACAACAGTAATACTGTTATCTGGATTGATGGACACTTCGATGTGTGTAGCGTAACCAGCAAGCGCTTCGTCTACAGAGTTATCTACAACTTCGTATACGAGGTGATGCAAACCGCGGGCAGACGTACTACCAATGTACATCCCCGGGCGTTTACGCACCGCGTCGAGACCCTCAAGAACCTGAATATTCTGAGCGCCATAATTTTGTTCAGGCATGAAACAAACTCCTCCTAACAATCTATCTCACTGTACATACTAGAATTTGTATGACAACACATGTACAGGATTAAACTTTATCTCTTTATTATACTATAAAATTCATCAATTCGCCTCATTAAAGTCTTAATACTAATACCAGATCCGTAAATGCAATCATCAGTGACCACATAGGTCTTGATTTGCTCCTCTGGTACCATGGCGATATACTCTAAGCTTTCATAGTGATGAATAGGACTTTTATGGGATTTTCCGCCCTTGGCGTGCACCATGGTAATGATGGATTCGATAGGCACGGAAACGGTATCCCCAATATGAACGTACATAGGAATGCCCCCTCTACTTTTCTAATGTCCCATTTAATGAATCAATTTTGCGCTGTTCCTCTTCAGCAAGGAACTTTGATCGATATTTATTGCACAAATTAATAACGTGCTGATCCGTCAACTCATCAGGCTTTTTGTGAGTGATGAGCATAGCCACCATATACATATGACGGCGATTGATAGATCCTTTGTAAATTTTATCTAAGTAAAAGTATATGGATTCCCGCATGGCTTCTGCAAAGTCTGGGAAGGTACACTGTATAAATTGCTGACAGTCGCTGTATTTAAAGTACGGATACTTTCTAATGACCGCCTTAATGTCCTTAATATGTTTTCGATGCAATTCATATTCACAAGTGGGACAAATTTCTTTTTTAGATTCCATGTACATGCCACATCGACCGCAACGATGATAGCCATGCTGCTCTAAATAAATTTCACGCTTTCGAGCTGTAATCTGTACTTTTCTGAAAGCAGCCTTCAATTCTTCATTATCCGTTTGTTCCAATGATTTATCGATGGCTTCTACGTCTTCTTTTGAAAGCACGATGTCTGCGAAATTAATACGTTTCGTAATAATCTGTTCATCAGGCAATGAAATCGATGTATCAGTATTTGCTTTCACATAGCTCTGACGTTTCATAATAAAGCGAATGTCGGTGATGATCTCTTGGCGGTAATACTTGTTAATCGCCTCTATGATGCGCCGTTTTTGCATCTGTAGTTCCTGCATCCACATGGAATTATCTGCACTGATAACCATATCTGGAGGCTTGATAGACACAATGTTCGTATGGTCCGCTATGACATCGCCCACTACATCACGCCACTTGTGAACGAGGGTATTTAGTTTATATTGTTCTAGTAAATTCAGTTCTGCTAAGGCCTTTGGTAAACAAAGATCAAGGCTGTCCATACTGAACCTTTCCCCCTTCACAAGAAATAAATTGAACCGATTTCAAATCTTTAAAATCGTGAATATCTGTAGTAGTAATAAATGTTTGAATACGTTTATGAATAAACTGCAATAAATTCGCTCGTCTCGACTCATCAAGTTCGCTCAATACATCATCTAGTAAAAGAACTGGATATTCCCCTACCTCGGACTTGATAAACTCAAGCTCACTCAACTTTAAGGATAGTACAGCCGTTCGTTGCTGCCCTTGGGATCCAAATTTCTTTAAATCCATCGCATCGGAAAAGAATCGTAAATCATCGCGATGAGGACCTACGCTGGTAGTCATCCGATGACGATCCTGTGGCAATGCTGCTTTAATGCGCTCATAAAAGCCTTCCTTTGTATATTCTAAGGATCCATTATCCATGTAAGGCTGTTCATAACCGATAGTTAAATTCTCAAGGCCACCTGTTAGTTTACGATTCATCAAATCGATAAGAAGGTTAATTTTTTTCAAGCTTTCTAACCGTTTCTTTACGATAAAGCTCGCCATATCTGCTAGCTGTAAATCCCATTCTTCAAGAGGAATATTTTGCTTTCCTCTATATTCCTTAAGGACTGCATTTCGTTGCTGTAATAACCGATTGTACTGCATCAACTGATGATAGTAAGTAGCGCTAGTCTGAGAGATTTCCATATCTAGAAAACGTCTACGCCCCGATGGAGTGCCCTTGATGAGCTGTAAATCTTCAGGACAGAAGATAACTGTATTTAATGTACCAATCAATTCCTTTTGCGATATTTTTGTATCGTTTAACCGAATATCCTTAGGACCTTGGCGGAATAATTTAATATTTACCTTTTGAGGCGTATCCTTTTTCTCAAACTTAACGACAATGCCTGCTTCCTCAGCATTGAACATGAGCATATCCGATGTATCGTTTGTACGATGGCTTTTACCAATGGTACCCACATAGATGGATTCGAGGATATTCGTCTTACCAGCCCCATTGGTGCCGTGCAAAACGATAATCTCCGGATTGAACTGAATCTGTACATCCTTGTAATTACGAAACTGGAATAATTGCAGTGAGTCAATTCTCACCGATTATGCCTCCTCTTGAGTAATCACGAGATCTACATCGAGACCTTCACAAGAAATCACATCGCCAACGCGACACTTCTTGCGTTTTTCTGTCACAACTTGACCATTCAAAGTAAGAATTCCTTCATCGATAAAGGATTTAATTTGACCACCCGTTTCGATAATGCCTTCTAACTTCAACAACTGATCAATTTGAATGTACTCCGTATGAATGGGTACCTGCTGTTGCTCTTTCATAAAGTCCTCCTATAGTGGACAATTTATAACTATATGGGAATTAGGTAACGATGACTTTTAATCATCATTACCTAATAAAAATATGTATATTAATACAGTGAAATATACGTAGTATTGATATTATTTAGTACCAGTGTCCAGGTCGCTCGCTGAGCATTTTCCTTTGGAAAATTGCACGCTCCGACCAAAGTGATGTGTGGCTCCCATCGTCGCTATCGCTCCTCTGTTACCTCACACCCTACTTTTACACATTCGTACGAACTGGTGTTACTACGTATGTATAGTTCGGATTATTGTCTTGGCGAATGACAACTGGACCGTTTTGTTTTAAGAACAAGTGGATGTTGTCGCCTGTGCTGTGGCGCAAGATGTCGGAGATGTAGCGACCGTTGAAGGAGATTGTGAAAGGTGTACCTTTAAATTCAACAGCTACGTCTTCTTTTGCCATGCCGATTTCAGTATTTTGAGTAGACAATGTTACATTACTTTCAGACCAATCATAACGAATTACGTTATAGCTGATGTCTTTAGCTAATAAGGATACGCGGTCAACGGCACCAGCGAATTCGCGGCGGTCGATAACAGCGCTAGAGTCGAATTGGGAAGGAATTACCTTTTCATATTCTGGGTACGTGCCTTCGATCAAGCGAGAAATAATGTAAATCGATTCAAAGTTGAACACGATTTGTGTGCGATTCCAAATGATGTTGATCATCGCTGGATTATCTGTTGGTAACAAACGAGATACTTCAGCCAACGTTTTTGTAGGAATGATAGCGCGCATTGGTGTAGTTGCTGGTTCATCGATAGTAATTTTCTTAACAGCCATGCGATGTGTATCAGTAGCAACCATAGTGACTTCGTTTTCTTTAATTTCAAGAAGAGCACCAGTAAATACAGGACGATCTTCGTCTGTTGCAGCTGCATAGTTTGTTAAATCGATGAGTTCTTTCATAGCAAAGCTATCGATGTTTACATGATCTTGGTCGTGAATTTGTTCAACCAATGAGAAATCATCTGGATGCAATGTTACGAGGTTGAATTCGGAAGAACCAGACGTAATCGTTAAAGAATTGCCATCTTCTGGTTTGTAAAGTTCGATAGTATCGCCAGGTAATTTGCGGATTAACTCTTGGAAATAGCGGGAACCAACTACTAAGGTACCAGGTTCTTTAATGTCGCCGTCGATGGTTAAACGAATGCCGAGTTCAAAGTCGTTACCTTGTAATTCTACTTGACCATTTTTGGTTGTCATGTAGATAGCGCCTGGTAAATTGGAACTTGTTTTATTTTGAGATACCTTTTGCAATACGTTGATCGCTTTTTGGAGATTTGCTTTTGGGAATGTAATATGCATTTATAACTCCTTTATGATTTGTATGTTTGTTTGTAATATTCTATGTTTGCTATCGTAGATGCTCTATAGATATTCTGCGATAGATCTGTTTCTACTAGTTTTTTGATTGTTTGTTAGTTTTAGTAGTAGTAATAGTAGGGGCCTGTTCATATGTGTAAAAGTGAATTGGGGCCACTAGCTGTGTGATTTTTGGGTTGTGTATAACTATGTTGATAGTTTGTACATACTTATCCACATACTCACAGGTAAGTGCGAGTTTTTGGATATCCACAAAGTTATACACCATCTATCCACAGAGTTATCCACAGGTTGTTAATTTCTGTTTAATTTCTGATACTATGCGTTTTGTTTCTTCGTTTTTTTCAATTTCCTTCGTGATTTTATCGTACGCATGGAGAATTGTTGTATGGTCACGAGAGAAAGCAGCTGCAATTTGCGGATAACTTTCGTTGATCATGTCGCGGCATAAATACATGGCGATTTGGCGTGGGAATGCGAATTGAGCTTTTCTCTTCTTGCCGAGCAAGTCTTGCTTTTTAATATTGAAATAAGAACTTACAAAATTCTGGATGCTTTCAATATTAACTATATTCACCTCTTCTGTGTGAACGAGGCCAGCCAAGGCTTGTTTTGTATATTCTAAATCGATAGATTCAAGACGTTGATCGATAGATGCGGTGCCGATTAATTTGGTGAAAGCACCTTGCAACACGCGGACGTTTTCGCTAAATTGTAACGCCACGTAGTTGATGGAGTCGTTATCGATGCGGATAACGCGATTTTTCTTATATTCTCGTTCCAGCAAAGATCTAAAGATAGCAATGCGTGTTTCTAAATCCGGATTTTCCATGGTAGCAATGTAGCCAGCTTGGAAACGAGAACGAAGACGATCTTCGAACTGCTCCATATCGTTTGGCATCGTATCAGAGGTGAGGACGATTTGCTTGTTGTTATTTAATAACTCATTGAACGTATTAAATAGCTCAGTTTTCGTACTTTCACGACTTTCAAGGAACTGAATATCGTCAATCATGAGCACGTCGATGTTACGGAACGTGTTGCGGAATAATTTACCTTGGTTACGTTGCAATGTTTCGACGAAAATATTCATAAAGTTTTCGCTCGTAATGGACATAACCTTCATGTGTGGATGATGTTCCTTGATAGCGTTGCCGATAGCGTGCATCAAGTGCGTTTTACCTAGACCTGATGGACCATAGATAAAGAGCGGATTATAGTCGCCGCCTGGAAACTCAGCTACATTTTGAGCAGCCCCAAAAGGAATGCGGTTCGCGTTGCCTGTTACATAATTATCGAAACGATACGCAGGATTGAGATTAGACAAGGACAAATCTACAGGCACATTATCAGACTGTAATGTAGGTGTTGTAGTTTCAATCGTTTTACTAGGCGCTACCATTGGCTCATCTGGAATATTCACAGGCGCTAGTGTGCGGTCGATATAGACAGGCTCCTGATACACTGGTGTGTAGAACTCATCTTGTTGAGCTTTTTCCTCTACCACAGGTGGTAATGGCATCGGTGGAGCCACTACAGGAGCATCATCGATGAGATTTTCATCAACAAAGGTAGTATCTATACTCTCTTGATTGAAATCGAATAACACCATATCCCGATGGGAACCGATAACCGTAGTAATAGCATCCTGCAAAGCCTTGCTGATCTGTGGCTGCTGATCGATTAAGTTTTTAACAAATGTTTGCATGACCCCAATATGGATCGAATGACTGTCGAGAGACATGGGAATCAACGATGACGAGACGCGTAAGTACAACGCGTCAGGCAAATGTTGCATGTTCTTTTTCGCCTCTTGCAATATATGCTCCCATATATTATTCAAATCAAATGATTGCATGACGTGCCTCTTGTGTATAACTATTGCGATAAATGTGTATAACTTTAGGAATAATGTGTATAACTCTTGTGAAAGCTGTGGAAAACCATATTATTCCTGTGAATAACCTGTGCACAACCTGTGAATAAGTGAAAATAAAATTCTCTTCCAACCAGATAATAACTGACTTTATAGATTACACAGGTCAAAAGAGAAAAAATGTGGATAACCTTAAAAGTTATCCAACAAAAACTTATAAAAATATATACTTTTTCCTAATTTCAGTTATGATTGTACCAAAAAATAAGTAATTTGTCATTCAATCTGTGGATAACTTTTATAAACTGTTTATAATGTATATTTTAAATTTTCTTGGGTATATCTATTACTTTTTGGATAGGAAGTGAAACTACTTTTATCGCTCCATACGACGCGTAAGTCACTCAAAAAGTAGTTTCACTTCCCCTCCTACAACCAGATAATTTTATAATTTCTATACACACAACTGGAAAAGTAATAGATATACCTTTTAGCAATCTACATTAGACCTGTTTATAAAACGTTATCTGCACAACTTAAATGAAAATTGGGGAGAGAAGTCAGAGGAAATTAACAGCATCTACTTGCCCTTTTTCCACAACTAGAGATCAAAAGGTAAATTTATCTTATATAAAAAGATTAGAGTGTGAGTTCTTATATTGCTGTAAATTGATGTTACGTTTACATCGTGTAGTGGTGTGTAAGGTGATATTAGGATTTACTTAAGGAGGGAATATAGGGTCCTTTTGAGCGACTTTACGCGTCGTATGGAGCGATGAAGAAACCCTCTTTTGGAAACGTAACATCAATTTCTCCCTTTCCCTTCAAGAGGTTAAAAGGTAAGATTTGTTAAATCTTAGATCCGCATTCTGAAAGACTTTTAGATTTGCTATAAAAACTGATACTACTTTTTATACTGGCGGTAGGTGTTATAGTAGTCATTAGAATGTGTTGGGAGCAGGAATAGATGTGGATTTTTGACCGACTTACGTGTCGTATGGAGGGAGAAAATCACATCTATTCCTCCCCTCTCTAACTAGAGATCAAAAGGTAAATTTGTCTTATATAAAAAGATTAGAATGTGAGTTCTTGTATTGCTATAAATTGATGTTACGTTTACATCGTGTAGTTGCTGTGTAAGGTGAAATTAGGATTGTCTTAGGGAGGGAATATAGGGTCCTTTTGAGCGACTTTACGCGTCGTATGGAGCGATGAAGGAGCCCTCTTTTGGAAACGTAACATCAATTTTCCCTTTCCCTTCAAGAGGTTAAAAGGTAAGATTTGTTAAATCTTAGATCCGTATTCTGAAAGACTTTTTAGATTTGCTATAAAACTGATACTACTTTTTATACTGGTGGTAGGTGTTATAGTAGTCATTAGAATGTGTTGGGAGCAGGAATAGATGTGGATTTTTGACCGACTTACGCGTCGTATGGAGGGAGAAAACCACATCTATTCCTCCCCCTATAAAAGTAGTATCAGTTTTAAGTTCTATCGGATTTAAGTAAAATCTATATAAAAGTCTTTCAGAATAGCCCTAAAATATTGACAAATTTACGTTTTAACTCTATAATTACCCTGTTATGGTATAAGTAAAACAATACAAAATGACGAGGAGGTGTTTTACTAATGAAACGTACTTACCAACCAAATACTCTTTGGAGAAAACGTACCCATGGTTTCCGTGAACGCATGAAAACTATCGGTGGCCGTCTCGTTTTAAAAAGAAGACGTGCAAAAGGCAGAAAACGCTTATCTGCATAATATAATAGCTGTTAGGCAGGAGAAAAAACTTGGCGCTGCTGCCAAGTTTTTCTATTCTTAGGACTTAAGGACAATGCATATGGATTTTTGCCTCGATAAAGCAAGACGACTGACGCACAATAATGAATATCGCCTTGTGTATAAGCACGGTAAATACGAAGTAGGCCGTATGTGTGTACTGTATCGTATGCCCGTGGCGAAGCAATCTACGCGCATTGGTTTTGTAACAGGCAAAAAGGTTGGTTGTGCAGTGGAGCGCAACCGAGCTAGACGCCTTATGAAAGAGGTATATCGCCTCAATCAACATTCCATTCGCGAAGGATATCATATCGTAATTGTTGGACGTGGCCCTCTGAAAAACGCTACCTACGAAAAAGCGGAAAAGGAGATTTTGTATCTCTTGCGAAAAAGCAAATTATTGGTACAAAATGATAAATAGGACCACAAGTTAGAGGCTTTGGTCCTTTTTGTGTATATGGAGATTTCTATGAAACGCTGTATAACAATGCTTTTACGACTTTTAATTAGGTTCTATCAGCTTGCCATATCTCCCTTAAAACCTGGATGTTGCCGTTATTATCCGACATGTTCCACATATACTCTGCAGGCCATCGAAAAATATGGTCCTTTGAAAGGTAGCTGGATGGGTTTAAAACGCATTCTTCGCTGTCATCCTTTCCATAAGGGTGGCTACGATCCAGTTCCCTAACCCACTTGGGCTTAGGCTGGTTATGTGTTGTGTGAAAGCAACTTTCACCATTACCATTTAGCACAGATTTGGAAATACCTGAGCATCTGTATGGATGAAATTTAGACCATACCATAACGATATATAGATGCGCAAAGGACGATTTCGAACTGTATGAAAAAGGAGAAACAATGGAATTTTTAAGTAGTGTATTCCAACCTATCGTTGATTTAATGAGTTCTTTGGTAACTTACGCGTTCCAATTCACTCAAATGGTAGGTTATCCAAGCTACGGTGTAGCTATTATCCTTTTAACAATCTTTATTAAAGCGATTTTAGCACCACTTACTGTTAAACAAATTAAATCCATGAAGGCTATGCAAGAGTTACAGCCTCGCATGCAAGAATTGCAGAATAAATATAAAAACGATCCTGCAAGATTGCAAGCGGAAATGGGTGCATTGTACAAAGAAATGGGCGTTAATCCACTAGCTGGCTGCTTGCCTTTATTGGTGCAAATGCCATTCTTGATCGCTATCTTCTACGCTTTACAAGGCTATCCATACGATCAAAACTATGTACAATTCTTATGGCTACCTAGCCTTGGCGAACCAGATCCAATGTACATTTTGCCAGTATTGAGTGCGGCGTCCACTTGGATTATGTCTAAACAAACTGGTAGCGGTGCAACTGGTGCTGCTGCGCAACAACAAAAGATTATGACAATCTTTATGCCTCTATTCATTGGTTACATCTCCCTTAACTTCCCTTCTGGCTTAGTTATTTACTGGATCGTATCCAATGTGTTCCAATTTGTGCAACAACATTTCATTTACAAAGGCTTAGAAGCTAAAAAATAGGAGACACTATGGAATTTATCGATGTATCTGCTAAAACCATTGAAGATGCCATTGCCAAAGGTGTAGCTCAATTGGCTGAAGATGGCCAAGAATTGGTTGAAACTAAAGTTTTAGAACAACCTTCTAATGGCTTCTTGGGCATTGGTCGTAAACCAGCCGTTGTGCGCTTATTCTTCACAGCTATGGCAAAAACTGCTACTGTGGAAGAAGTAGCTCAAGCAGAAGAACAATCTGTAGCTGTTGCTTCCAAGCCGGTTGCAACGACTGAAACAGAAGTGCAAGAAACAGCAACTGTGGAAACTTTTGATGACGAAGTAGAAGAAAAACCTTCTAAAAAGGAACTTTCAAAAGAAGATCAACAAGAAATTGCTGAAAAAGGTAAACAATTCCTCGATGATATGTTTACTCAAATGGGCCTCAAAGTAGTTATCGAAAAAATGATGACGAAAGATAAAATTACATTCCAAGTACACGGCGAAGAGCTAGGTATTTTGATCGGCAAACATGGTCAAACATTGGATGCTATCCAATACTTAACTAATCTCGTGGCTCACAAGGATGTATCCGGCCATTGCCACATCGTTGTAGATGTGGAAAATTACCGTTCTCGTCGAGAAGAAACATTGATGAATCTCGCGAAACGCTTGGCTTCTAAGGTAAAACGCAACCGTCAAAAGGTTTCCTTAGAACCGATGAATGCTTTTGAACGTAAAATCATTCACACTGCCCTTCAAGGGGACAAACATATTGTAACGAACAGCGAAGGGGACGAACCGTTCCGTCACGTTGTGATTTCTTACAAAAAATAATATAGTGGTGCAGCTTTCGAGTAACTGAGTTTTTCGGTTATTTGGGGGCTGCCCCCTTTATTCTTTAGGTTATGGTGAAAGCTAACCTAAGTTAATCTTCGCGCGGGTAAGATTAGTTTAGTTTAACTTTCACAGGCGAAGACATGAATATTGGATATATCCAAAACATATATTGTAAGCAGTAAATCAAAACGATGAATCTTGATTTCATATGTCTTATGAAATGCATAATAGATTATCGAAATACGGAGATTTTTATGTATATAGATGATACAATAGCGGCCATTGCGACGCCGCCCGGCATCGGAGGGGTTGGTATTATTCGTGTTAGCGGCAAGGATAGTTTTCCTATTGTAAATAGCCTGTTCAAGAGCGCTGGCACCGTTCCTTTGATGGACCGCCAAAATAGAACGATTCAATACGGGACCATTGTGGATCCAGTAACGAACAAGACCATCGACGAGGTTCTTGTGTTATTAATGAAAGGCCCTCATTCTTATACCGCAGAAGATGTGGTAGAAATTCAGTGTCACGGCGGTATTGTGCCGGTTCGACAAATCTTGAAATTGCTCGTAAATCACGATGTGCGCATGGCAGAGGCCGGCGAATTTACGAAGCGTGCCTTTATGAACGGACGTATCGACCTCACCCAAGCGGAGGCGATCATTGATATTATTGAAGCGAAAACGGAGGACTCCCTCTCCCTCGCTGTGGCGCAGCTAGACGGCACAGTTTCGTCTTTTGTAAAAGATGTGCGTGAACAGCTCATTGCTATGATTGCTCATTTAGAGGTAACCATCGATTATCCTGAGGAGGATATTGAGGACGTAACGAGTCAAGAGGTTTGCGATCAATTACAGCCTATTTTGAAAGCTATGGATGAACTCTTGTCCACAGCGAATACGGGACGCCTCATTCGCGACGGTATTACGACGGTTATTGTAGGCCGTCCAAATGCAGGTAAATCGAGCCTTATGAACGCTCTCTTGCGCGAAAATCGCGCTATTGTAACGGATATTCCGGGGACGACGCGGGATAGTATTGAAGAATATATGACTGTAGAAGGAATCTCTCTGCGCCTCATCGATACGGCAGGCATTCGAGACACACAAGATACGGTGGAAGCCCTCGGTGTGGAACGGGCTCGCGATTATATTAACAAAGCGGATATTGTGCTCTGTGTTATCGACGGGTCTACTCCATTAAGCCCTGAAGAAATCGAAATTTTGACCTCTGTCAGTGATTTGAATACCATCGTACTCCTAAATAAGTCCGATGTGGCACAAGTTGTTACAGACGAAAATATTAAAGAACACGGTACTTTTACAGCTATCGAACGCATCAGTGCCAAAGAAGGCGAAGGCTCTGCAGTTCTCTCTAAATGGGTGCAAGAACTCGTCTACGGCGGTCGCGTAAAACAAGACAACAGCGCCATGATCAGTAATGTGCGCCACATCAGCCTTATGGAACAAGCAAAAACTCAAGTCGAAGAAGCCCTCTCCTCCATCGACATGGGTATGCCAGTAGACTTTGTAGCTACCGATTTGCGCAGCGCCTGGGAACTACTAGGCGACATCACGGGCGATACAATCCGTGAATCCATGATCGACGAACTATTTAGTCGTTTCTGTTTAGGTAAGTGAAAGCAGGGCAGTAGTCAATGGAGGAGCTCGCGACGACAGGGACACTGCATCGCTTTGTTCCGAACGTAAAATTTTCTAGGCTACAACGTAGCCTAAAGAAAATTCACAGTGAGGAACTGGACTCTGGGATATTCGGCCTCGTTGTTTTGAGTAAAATAAACTTTCACAATAAGTAACAATTATAAGGAATTCAATTGATATGTACACAGTAGATAATTATGATGTCATCGTCATCGGTGGTGGTCATGCTGGTTGTGAGGCGGCTCTTGCCGCTGCCCGCATGGGTCATCGCACGTTGATGGCGACTATCAGTTTAGATAATATTGCGCTTATGCCGTGTAACCCCGCCGTGGGTGGACCTGGTAAAAGCCATCTTGTTTTAGAGGTTGACGCTTTAGGCGGCCAAATGGGTATTAACGCAGATGCTACGGCTATTCAAATGCGTATGCTCAACATGGGTAAAGGCCCTGCCGTGCATTCTTTGCGTTGCCAATCCGATAAAGTTAAATACCAACATTTGATGAAACAAACGGTAGAGAATACTGAGAACCTCAATGTTAAGCAAATTATGGTGACTGAGCTTAAGGTTGAGGACGGCAAAGTAACAGGTATCGTTACAGAGCTTGGCGAATTCTATGGCGCTAAGGCTGTTATTCTTTGTACTGGTACCTATTTGAAAGGTAAAATCCTCATCGGCGATATCGATTACGTAGGTGGCCCAAATGGTCAACGCGTAGCAGAACATTTCTCTCAATCCTTGCTGGACAATGGCATTGAGTTGATGCGCTTTAAAACTGGTACGCCAGCTCGCGTAGATAAACGTACTCTTAACCTTGAAAATATGGTAGTCCAAGAAGGCGATACGCATCATCACTCCTTCTCCTTCATGGATGAATGGATCAACCGTAATGAAGATGTATGTTGGTTGACCTATACTAACGAAAAAACTCATGAAATCATTCATAACAATATTCACCGCGCTCCAATGTATAGCGGTAAAATTGAAGGTGTAGGCCCTCGTTACTGCCCTTCTATCGAAGATAAAGTAGTGCGCTTTGCCGACAAAGAACGCCATCAATTATTCGTGGAACCAGAAGGTACTGGCACAAACGAAATGTACGTACAAGGCATGAGTACTTCTCTTCCTATGGACGTACAATATGCGTTCTTGCGTACTATCCCTGGTCTTGAAAACGTAGAAATCATGCGTCCTGCATACGCTATTGAATACGATTGCTTGAACCCAACGCAATTGACGCCAGCGCTTCAAGTAAAACATATTGAAGGCCTCTACTCTGCTGGTCAAGCAAATGGTACATCTGGCTATGAAGAAGCAGCGGCTCAAGGCTTAATGGCTGGTATTAACGCAGCCTTGTGGATTGAAGGCAAAGAACCTTTCATCCTTGCTCGCTCCGAAGCGTATATCGGTGTTCTTATCGATGATCTCGTAACAAAAGGTACAAATGAACCGTACCGTATGATGACAAGTCGCAGTGAATACCGCCTATTGCTTCGTCAAGATAATGCAGACATGCGCCTTACGGAAAAAGGTCGTGAAATCGGTCTTGTAAAAGACGATCGTTGGGCTAAGTTTACTGCTAAAAAAGCTAATATCGAAGAAGCTATGGAGCTTTTACGAAACACACCTGTAAATCCATCTAAGGAAACGCAAGCCTTGCTTGAAAGCTTAGGTACAGCACCTATTAGAACGGGTATCCACGCCTACGATTTGGTAAAACGCAACGAGCTATCCTATGCTGTCGTAGCCGATGCATTTGGTTTGAAACGCTATACACCTGACGTAGAAGAAGCTGTTGACATTTCTATTACCTACGAAGGGTACATCAAAAAACAAATGGACCAAGTCGATAAGGTTCGCAAACTAGAAGAAAAAATTCTTCCAAAAGAATGGGATTATACAGAAATTAAGGGCATTTCCCTTGAAGCACAACAAAAGCTCAACAAAATACGCCCTCACTCCATCGGCCAAGCAAGCCGTATCTCTGGCGTATCCCCGGCGGACGTGTCTGTTTTGTTGATTCAATTGGAACAATATAACCGAAGCAAATAAAATATGTGATTACATATAAAAAAGCTAGCTAATGTGTGATTAGCTAGCTTTTTGTGTTATAAGGCTTCCCGCTCTTGATGTTCATCTATTTCTCGACCTTCGATCATATAGTCTGGAGTAAATAATGATAAGCCCATTTTAAATAATATCCACATAAATGTCTGTTTCATGGGTACCACCTCCTTATTAATGGGTAGTGTATCTATAAATAAGTTTATTAGCAAGTAGCAAGTTTTATTTTATATATGTAATAGAGATTTATATAAGTAAATATTTGTATATTTATATGAATATTTATAAAACCTTAATTATCCTATCTATAAAAAATGTACACTAGAGAAGTACATTAAGTGTACATTAGAAATAGACAATTTAATCGTTATATGAAGAAAACGTTCATGGTGATAAATTAGAAATAAACTGTGAAATTTAGATACACATTAAAATAGGACAAAATACACAAAAGATAAGTCAAAAAGATGGACCAATTTCTCAATTAATTATTTTAAATGATAATACAGGTATAACGTTTCTCCCCTACCCTATTTTGTTTTGCGTAGGTCATAGATTTGGTTTGTAAATGAGAATAAGTTGAGAATATGCTATAATATAAAGAAATAATACTTAAATATTTCGCTTGTAAGGTCTTTTTATTAGTTTTCATATATAAACTTATATAAAATGGATCAAATAAGTTGTATAGCTTAAATTTTTGAGTTTTGTAGCATTTAAAATTAGAAATACTATTTTACTATTTCACATATTGTTAATTACATTGTTAATTACGTAGATTTATTTATATGATGAGCTATATGACATGAGTTGTATTGTATAGATTTTGATAGCTTTTACTTTATATAAATATCGAATAATTTATTAGGAGTACTTATGAAAGAGAAATACGATGTGCCCATCGCACCGGAGTCTGAATTTGTTTCATACATGATGGAGCAAATGACCAAATTTGGTCTGCCCTGTACGGAAGAACAAGCAAAAGACTTTTATGTGTATTACGCACGTATGATTGAAACAAATAAATACCTCAACCTTACGGGCATCACAGATATGAAAGAGGTTGTAGTAAAGCATATGATCGACTCCCTCTCCTGCTATGACTCAAATATCATTAAATCTGGCATGTCTATTATCGATGTTGGCACTGGCGCTGGTTTCCCTGGTATTCCGTTGGCAATCTATGACCGTAGCCTTAAGGTTACGCTCTTTGACTCTTTGAAAAAACGTCTTACCTTCCTAGAATCTATTATGGATGAGCTAAAACTGACGAATTGTACCACCTTACATGGCCGTGCCGAGGATCTTAGTCATCAAGATTACCGTGAAAGCTTCGATATTGCTACGAGCCGTGCAGTGGCACGTTTACCTATTCTCTTGGAATGGACTGTGCCCTACGTAAAAGAAGGTGGCTACGTAATTGCTCTAAAAGGCGCTATCTACGAAGAAGAAGTGGGAGAGTCCAATAAAGCACTCAGTACACTAAAAGCTAAGCTTGAAGAAGTACGAACTGTTACGCTGCCAACCTTAGATGATAAACGAGCTATCCTGTACATCAAGAAAACAGGTAAAACACCTAAGCAATATCCACGCAAACCAAAAGAAATTAAAGACAAACCGCTAGTGTAATCTTTAAAGGGGAATATAGTTGCTTGTAAGCCAAATATAAACAAATACTGTCCCATATAAATAACAAGAGGATGCAAATCATAGATTTGCATCCTCTTTCTCTTTCCCTAAGGTCGACTAGCTCACTATGGAGGCCGTGGGAAAGGTGTTCTATGTTAATCTTATAATGACTTATACGTGGTCAATGATATGTAATGTTGTATCGATATCGTTTAAAGGCATAATATGTACGCCTGCAGCGATTTTTTTGATTTGCTCTAATGTTTCGATAGCAATTTCTGTACCCGCTTCTTTGCCGCCCTTTTCAACGCGGTCTAGGATCTCTTGCGTAAGGTTGATCCCAGGCACTTTTTCGTGTAGGTATGTAGCCATTTTGAAGCTTTTAAGTGGAATCAAGCCAAGCATAATAGGTACATCGAATTCAGACATTATATCGATGTAACGTTTTGCTTGTTCTAAATCGTAAATCGGTTGTGTTTGAACAAAGTGCGCGCCATTTTGGATTTTGGCAGCCAATTTTTGGCGTTCAATTTCTAAATCTGGAGCACCAGGATTACCAGTAGCACCAATGTAGAAGCTTGTAGGTGCATCTAAGTCGTTGCCTGCAAGGTCTTTACCTGCATTTAATGTTTTAGCAATGTTGAGCAAGCCCATGCAATCTACTTCGAATACGGATTGTGCAAATGGATGGTCCCCATTATCTGGTTTATCCCCAGTAAGGGTTAAAATGTTGTGTACGCCTAAAGCCGCAGCGCCAAGCAATTCGGATTGCAAACCGATGATGTTACGATCGCGGCAAGTAAGGTGGAAAATCGTTTCGATCTCTTTGTTGTGTTGTAACAAGTAGGACAAGGAAATTGGGCTCATACGCATTTTGGACATAGGGCTGTCAGCGATGTTGATAGCATCAACCTTCCCTTTCAAACGAGCCGCTTGTTCAAAAACCTTTTCCGCAGAACTACTTTTCGGTGGGTCTAATTCAACTGTAATAGTGAACTTTCCTTGTTGATGTTTCTCTCTTAATGTCATCATGTACCTCTTTATTAAAAATTATTTCTCTAAAGTTTCAAAGAAATCGTTAGCGTGGTTAACGGCTGCGATACCGTCCTTAGCGTAGATATCTGCACCCGCTTGATCTGCGTAGTCTTGGGATACTACGGCGCCACCTACCATGATCTTAGTTTTGAGGCCTGCTGCACGGATTGCAGCGACAGTATTGTCGATTTGAGGCATTGTAGTAGTCATCAAGGAACAGATACCAACGAGAGCCGCCTTGTTGTCTTTAATAGCTTGAACGATAACTTCTGGATCAACGTCTTTACCGAGGTCGACGATTTTGTAACCATTGTTTTCAAGCAAGGCCGCTACGATATTTTTACCTAAATCGTGGATGTCGCCTTTAACTGTTGCTACAACGACTGTACCTTTATCTAAACTTTCACTAGCAGGAATGATTTCTTTAATGGTGTTGAAAGCAGCCTGCATTGTTTCAGCAGCAAGCATTACTTGTGGCAAGAATAATTTACCAGAACCGAATTTGTCCCCTACTACGTTCATCGCTTCAGATAAGCCTTTTTTCGTAATATCTAATGGGTCCATGCCGTCTGCTAAGGCTTTTTTAACAAGCTCAACGATGGCTTCCTTCTCCCCTTGTTCTACACAAGCGCGGATATTTGCTAATGGATCATTGCTGTCGAAGGATTTTTTCTCTGGACCTTTCGGAGCGGAGTTCCCTGGTGCGCTTGATTCGTCTTCGTAGCCATATTCTTTAATGAATTGAGCAGAACCTGGGTCCCAACCTAATAGCGTTGTACTAGATACAAAAGCTTTTTTAGCTGGATAATTTAATGGATTCATAATCGGTGTTGTTAAGCCACAAGCAAGAGCCATTGTTAAGAATTGACCATTCAAATATGGACGTTGTGGCATACCGAAGGAAATGTTGGACAAGCCCATTACTGTTGGGAAGCCAAATTTCTCTTTATATAACTGTAATGTACGCAATGTTTGACGTGCACTATCTTCACCGCTGGCAAGTGTTAATACCAATGGATCAAGTAATAAGTCATGTGGTTGAAGACCATAGCCGTAAGCGCGATTTACGATGCTTTCAGCTAAAGCAACGCGGTCCTCTGCTTTTTCAGGAAGGTCACCACTAGATATTGGCAAGCAAAGTAATGCTGCACCATAACGTTTAGCCAAAGGCATAACTTGAGTGATGGACTCCTCCTCCCCATTTACGGAGTTGATTAGGGCGCGGCCTGGGTAGTTTTTAAGAGCTACTTCCATGGCTGATGGATCCAATGTATCAATGGACAATGGAGTTTCAACGAGCATGGATAATTCAAAGATAGCACGCTCCATCAATGGAGTTTGGTCCATGCCAGCTACACCCATGTTTACGTCGAGAATGTCTGCACCTGCTTCTACTTGGTCTAACGCATCGCGTTTTACACGGATGAAAGAACCATCGCGTAATTCTTGGGCTAAAACTTTACGGCCTGTTGGGTTAATACGTTCACCAATGATAAGTGGTTTTGTATTGTGACCTAATTCTAACAATCTAGTACGGCTTGTAATGATTGTTTTAGGTTCGACATGAGCACGCTCCTTAGGAGTATGTGCTTTTACAGCGTCGGAAATAGATTGGATATGAGCTGGTGTTGTACCGCAGCAGCCGCCTACATAGCTAGCCCCTGCATCAACGATTGGAAGCATCAATGGGCCCATCTCTTCTGCTGTAAGTGGGAATACAGTTTGTTTATTAATCAGTTGAGGCATACCTGCATTTGGTTGGCAGCTGATTGGTAAATTAGTAACGCTAGCAATCTCTTCGATAAGCGGTGTAATTTGTTCAGGTCCAAGAGAACAGTTAATTCCAATGATATCAGCACCAATAGCTTCCACGATAGCAGTTGCTACTGCAGGCGGTGTACCTGTAATAGTACGTCCGTCCTCACTGAAAGAAAACTGACAGATGATTTGTACATCTTCCTTTGTCTTCCCTGCTGCTTCACGAGCGTCAAGAGATGCCAATAATGCGGCACGCATTTCTTGTACGTCGATAATAGTTTCAATGATAATGAACTCTACGCCACCTTCAATTAATGCATCTGCTTGTTCGCGGTACGTGTCATAAATAGAGTCAAAACTCATATTGCCTAGTGGTTGTAAAAAACGGCCTGTAGGACCCATAGAGCCAGCTACACGAGCAGATGGTTTAACCTCTGCAATAGCTTCTTTTGCTACCTTTACGGCTGCAATATTAATTTCTCTTACTCGATCTTGTAAATCGTAATCTTCTAATTTTAGACCACATGCACCGAATGTGTTGGTAGTAATAACATCACTACCATGTTGTAAGTATTGTGCGTGAATATTCTTTACAACTTCTGGTCTTTCTACATTAAATAGCTCTGGACAATAGCCCTCTTCTAAGCCTGCTGCTTGCAGCATTGTGCCCATAGCACCATCAAAAATATACATAAACATCTTCCTTTAGCATCCTAAAATTATAACTGTTTCACGTGAAACATTATTCTGTTGGTTGGCCTTTCATAGCGATACCTGATACATCAGCAGTAGTTTTACTACTATCTTCCTCTGCCTTATTTTGGTCGTTAGTAGTTGCTTTTTCAGGTAATTTACGAGATGCGCAGTCTTGTTGTGAACAAGAAGTACAGCCTCGTTTTGTTTTAAGGTCTTCATTTGCTGGCATTAAACCGATAATCGCCGTTACAGACTTACGTGGGAACAATAAAAAGTTCTCCGTAACTTGTAAGCCGATTAGCTCTGTTTTGATAATTTTTGCTAAATGCGGTTGGATTTCTAATGGCCAGTTACCATAACCAGGACTAAAACGCCATGTAGGTTTATAACCTTGTTTCTTAGCAATTGTATTGATTACTTCGTTTACTTGATCCGCTACCTGCTCTACTGCTGTAGTTGCTGCTGCATCAAGTAATAAGCCTACTGTATAATTGCCTTGTTTAAACAATTGCTCACTGCGAATTTCTACATCCTCACCTACTGTTACACCTAGTACATATACTTTTGTAGATTTTTCTAAGTGTTTTTCAATGATAGAACCTTCAATTTTAAGTGGTGGATTACTCAGAATTACCTTGTTTTCTGCATCATAATCATATTCTTGGTATACACCTTTAGGTGTAGCTAATAACTGGATTTCCTTACATGCTTCGTCAACATAATTTTGTGGGAAATCCTCAGCGTGACGAAGTCCTGCGTATCGTTTTACTTCTGCTTTATCGATGGCAGGAAGCATTCCGTTATAAATGGGCATGGAAACGCCTCCTTTTCAAAATAAAAAGCTCTGCGTATCCGTAGAGCGTGTGCTTACTATTATTTGCATTTTTAGATCATATAATATAATCAATTAAATTATATTAAGAATTATCAATCTAATTACTACCTAGTTACTAGTATATAGATATGATGAAAGCCTGTCAAAGCTTATGGGGCCTGTATTCTCATATAATTTAGTAGCATATAGATATAGCTTTAAGCTATATCTATATGTAGTTTTATAATAAAAGTTATTAGCTTTCTTACACTATATATAGTAATTAATCCTTTTAATATACAATTAAAGCTCTAAAATAATTACATTATTAAAACTATTACAGATTAATATAAACATAGTTATAGTTGTAATATAAATATAACTATATTTGTACTCTTAATATTTTTATTAGTTATTATAGTTACAATATCTAAAGTTTAATGTAAATAAACTTGATTTATATAAATGTTTCACGTGAAACATAATATGAATTATTTTTTGTTCATTGATTATGTTTTATATATTTTATCTTCCTTAAATTGCAATATGAAATTGAACACTCTGTAAATCCATAACTTTATTAACTTCTTCAATGAAGACTTCTTGAGGCGTTTTGTAATTCAACAGCTTAC
>NZ_JAHABE010000004.1:0-173246 GCF_018376515.1 Veillonella sp. oral taxon 158
GTAGCCTTGATGGGTGAAACCTTCATGCGTTCTCCTAACAAGGTTGAAAAATTAGCATATCTCTATGGTCCCACATACTACACGCCAAAGATTAAGATGTGTGGCATCTCTAAGGTGGAAACTATCCCTGCTATAGTCGATGCTAAGCCTGATTATATGGGCCTTGTATTTGCACCGAGCAAACGGCAAGTGACTGTAGAGCAAGCTAAGACACTAGTGGAAGAACTTCATAAACAATACGTAAAAATATATGGTGTAGTTGAAGTGCCAATGAATGCTGAAACAGCACAAGATAGTAAGGAATTTGTCCAAGAAAATCCTAATTTTGAGAATATTAAAACGGTAGGCGTATTCGTAAACGAAACGGTAGAAAACCTACTTAAGATTGCTGAAGAAGTCAAACTTGATGTGATTCAACTTCATGGCGATGAAGATGAGTCTTTCATCCAAATATTAAAAGAACAGTCTAATGTAGAGGTTTGGAAAGCTGTTCAAGTCCGTAGTGCTGCAGATGCAGAAAAATGGATTGATAGCAGTGCTGATATACTTTTATTTGATGCATACCACAAAGACGAACGGGGCGGCACAGGCGAAGTATTCGACTGGTCATCCTTAGATGAGTTTGAACGACCATTTATGCTCGCAGGTGGTATCGATAGTGCCAATGTGGCTCGTGCCATCCGTACGGTTCGCCCTTATGGACTCGATATTAGCAGCGGCATTGAAACAGAAGGCGTGAAAGACAATGAAAAGATGAAAGCTTTCACCAACATCGTAAGAACAATAGCCCTGTCATAATATGGCACATTAGCAGGAATGATATATAGAAAGGTAAGTTATATGAGTGAACAAAGACATGGTTATTTTGGCTCCTTTGGTGGCCAATTTATGCCAGAAACATTGATGAATGCAGTCATCGAATTGGAAGAGGCGTACAACAAGTACAAAGATGATCCTGATTTCGTACGCGAACTTGAGGATTTACATAAAAAATATACAGGCCGTCCATCCCTTTTATACTATGCAGAACGCATGACCGAGGATCTTGGGGGCGCTAAAATCTATTTAAAACGGGAAGACTTGAACCACACTGGCTCTCACAAGTTGAATAACGTAATTGGTCAAATGTTATTGGCAAAACGCATGGGTAAAAAGCGCGTTATTGCTGAAACTGGTGCAGGTCAACACGGTGTTGCTACGGCGACTATTGCGGCATTGATGGGCATGGAGTGCGAGGTATACATGGGTGCAGAGGACTGTGAACGTCAAGCGCTCAACGTATATCGCATGCAATTGCTCGGTACAAAGGTACATGCTGTAACTAGCGGTACTAGCACGTTGAAAGATGCTGTATCTGAAGCAATGCGCGAATGGACAAACCGCATGTCCGATACGCACTATGTATTGGGCTCCGTAATGGGTGCGCATCCATTCCCTATGATCGTTCGCGATTTCCAATCCATCATCAGCCGTGAAGCTCGTGAGCAAATTCTAGAAGCGGAAGGTAAATTGCCAGCAGCTGTTATGGCTTGCGTAGGCGGTGGCTCTAATGCGATGGGCATGTTCTATCACTTTATCGAGGACGAAGGTGTGCGCCTCATCGGTTGTGAAGCGGCAGGTCGCGGCATCGACACAGAGGAACACGCAGCGACAATTGCGAAGGGCTCTGTGGGCATCTTCCACGGTATGAAATCTTATTTCTGCCAAGACGAAGACGGCCAAATCGCTCCTGTATATTCTATCTCTGCAGGCCTTGATTACCCTGGTATCGGCCCTGAACATGCGTACTTGTACGCCAGCGGCCGTGCAGAATACGTGCCTGTAACGGACGACGAAGCAGTAGATGCTTTCGAATACTTGTCTCGCCTAGAGGGCATTATTCCAGCTATCGAGAGTGCTCACGCAGTAGCGCATGCTCGTAAAATCGCTCCTACTATGAGCAAGGACGATATCATTATTATTTGTTTATCTGGTCGTGGCGACAAAGACGTAGCGGCTATGGCGAAATACAGAGGGGTGGATCTTCATGAGTAAAATTAAAGACGCTTTCACAAAGGGCAAGGCATTCATCCCGTTCATCAGCGCTGGTGACCACGGTATCGAGACTACAGAACGTTATATTCGCGTTATGGTGAAAGCCGGTGCGGATATGGTAGAAATCGGCATTCCCTTCTCCGATCCAACGGCGGAAGGTCCAGTTATCCAAGAAGCGAGCACACGCGCTCTATCTACAGGCGTAAAAATCAACGATATCTTTGATATGGTTCGCCGTTTACGTACGGGCGATGATGCGGTGACGATTCCACTCGTATTCATGACCTATTTGAACCCAATTTACGTATTTGGTCGTGAGAAATTCTTTACCCTCTGTGAAGAGGTGGGTATTTCTGGCGTTATCGTGCCAGATATGCCATTTGAAGAAAAAGGCGAACTAGCGAGCATTGCTAATACACACGGCGTTGAAGTAGTATCCTTGATTGCTCCAACATCTGAAAATCGCATCGAAATGATCGCTAAAGAAGCAGAAGGCTTTATCTACTGCGTATCTTCCCTTGGTGTTACAGGTATGCGCAGCGAAATCAAGACGGATATTAAATCCATCGTTGAAACGGTTCGCAAATACACAGATATCCCTGTAGCGGTTGGCTTTGGCATTTCTACACCAGACCAAGCAGAGGCTATGGCGCGCGTATCTGACGGTGCTATCGTAGGTTCTGCCATCGTTAAAATCGTTGCAGAACACGGCGAAAATGCAGACCAAGCATTATTTGATTACGTACAATCTATGAAACAAGCTGTCCAAAAGGCTGGCGCATAAAAGAGTTACCTTATATAATAGAGGCAACAAGTAAAAATAGGACCTATCATCATGATAGGCCCTATTCTTATATGCAGCATATTACGAAAATGGTTATAGTAGTGTTTTAGGAGGTCGTATGCAACGCTGTACACGTTGTGGTAAAGAAGGGTCAGATGAACAATCTGTCTGTTTACGTTGTGGCGGGAATATGGGGCCCTTAGGTGGTCCTATTTATACAAATGTGCACCGCCAAACAGGTGTAACCATTGTAGATTTTGAACGATATAACATGGGGTATAAGGATAACTTTATCAATACCTATCTCATACAGTGGACCGTTATCAGTGGGCGTTCTTCGCGGGGAAACTATTGGCGATTTATGCTTGTCATAGCACTTCTATGGGCTCTTATGTACATGGTATGTGCTCTTATCGGTTGGGCCAATGCAGATGATTCAGATCAATTTATTGCTTGGGTTTTCTTAGTTTTTATAATGCTTGTTTTTACGATTATTCCGGTTGTTAATATTACGATTCGTCGTCTTCACGATGTGAATCAATCGGGCTGGCTTGCATTGCTTATGTTAGTGCCTGTCATTGGTCCATTAGTTTTATTAAATTGGACGGTGAAAGCAGGGGACTTAGAGGAAAATCGCTTTGGAAAACCGCAGTATACTGAGCTTGTCGATGAAAACTTGAGTGCTCGATTAGATATTTCTACAAGTCCCACTCGTTCTACGGATCGTACGATGATAGCTGTACTCCTTGTGAGTATGGCCCTTGCGTGGTATGGCAATTATAATATTGCGGAAGGCGTATTTAATGTCATTCGAGGTGGAGAGTTTAAAGCTGCTGCTAGATACTCTAAGGCGATAAAGTCTCAAGAAAAGTCTTATGGCCTTGAGGCTCGAATCTCTGTGGAGCGTTTCTTTGAAGAGGTCGTTAATGAGCGTTTTAGAGATGCTCATGCTCGCCTCGGCGGTGCCGAACGGGAGAAATATCCAACCAAAGAAAGCCTCGCTAAAGCCTATGAAGGTGTGCGCCGCGTAGACTACGATAAACTTGAAGTCATAGCTGACTCAAAGGATGAAGTGCAAATCGCCTTTGCTATTATAATGAGCGGCAAAAAAGATGGGGTACCATTTACTGAGCGTCGCAGTGGCACTATGATTTTGCGACCTAATAAATATACGCAATTCCAAATCGTAGAAATTAGGGAAAAATAATTATTATACTGATTAGTGGAAACTATACAGTTTATAACTCTTACTAGAATCTCTATGTTTTAAACTAGCAAATCTATATAAACGATTACAACAAAAGGACGTTATACAATGTATAACGTCCTTTTGTTAGTTAGTTTAGTTATGTCTTATATAACCAGTGGGAACTGATTATGAAAGGGGCTTAGTCATTAGAAGATTCAGAGCGCATGCTATAATAGCTTCGTTCTGCTACTTTGTTTTTATCGTGTTTTTCGCGCTCAGATAATTTGCGTTTTTTATGTTTTTGTTTTTTCTCGCCTTTTTTGAACCATGGATTAGCACTGCTATCAACTGTGCCATCAGCATTTTTTTTCATGCGAGGGGAGTCGCCGATAGTGAAGCGAAAATCTTTAGCTTGTGCTACGTTAGCACCGATACCAACAGTTAAGAAGGCTGCTAAGCTGGCCATAGCCACTACTTTAGTTAATTTAGCTTTCATAATTGTCTCCTCTATAATAAGTTGTACGAATTTTAGTTGTAAAAAATCTAATTAAAGTATAGAGAAAATTAATGAGGAAAAGATGAATAAAATAGGTTGATACATCATAGTATAATAAGATTATCTATGTTTGTATATTATCTAAAATTATAGTAGGAGTTTTATGAAACAGAGAGTATATGAGATCCTCTATCGTGAGCTAGTAGAAAACTACGCGAACAGTAAGGGACGAACAAATACAGCCGATTTTTGGCTAACCATAAGTGCCATATCCTTTATATATGGTTTAATTACATGCATTACGGGCCTTGCAAGCTATATACCATATGGATATCTTTATGCTGTATCCTTGGGTGGAGGTATATTAATCACTTTATCCATCTTGTTATGCTTGCCGACGATTATGCTCATGGCGAGACGATTACGAGACTCTAATAATGATCCGATGTTGATTATTTTACTATTGGTTCCTATCTTAGGATGGCTTGCTTTATTGTATCTATTGTGCAAACGGACATCGCCTATCCAAAATCGACGAGATATATCTAACAACGATGCAAACATATATAACAATGAAGCAAGCGTATATAACAATGAAGTAAGCGTATATAAAAATGAGGGGAACGTATATAACGATGCTGCAAACACGTTACAAAAGCAATCTGTATCTGGCGTGTTTATTGTGGGCTTATTAATATTAGGCTGGCTTGTTAATAGTGCTGGTAGTGCAATGATCAACCATAATTTGATGGTGGAAGAGACTGCCTATGGTAATTTAGAGCCTAGTGCGTTAACGAAAAAGGCTAATCGTTTGTTAGAAAGTGAAACGGCTACTACAGAGGCTCGTTCTATCGTGAGTGCGTACTATGAAAATCTTGGTAAAGAGGATTATCACGCTGCCTATCGCCAGTTAAGTGTGCGTGAAATGGAGCGCTACGGTACGTTTGAGCTGTGGCAACAAGCGGTAGCGAAGGCACAACATCCTAAAGTAGAAATGATTCAGCTCGATTACGTGTCTCAAGATAAAGATGATGACTATACTTTCAACTATACTGGTTTTAAAGTGACCTTTGAAAAAGGGCAAGAGCCTGTTCTAGTTCGTTTGTATAACACAGGTAATGGCTGGGGCATTATTAGCATCGAAGACGTGGAGGAGGACTAGGTTATGGCAGCTATCAATACATATGATTTAAACTATACCGATGCCTTCAAGCTAGGTATCAAAAACTATGCTAACTTCAACGGTCGTGCTAGCCGTAGTGAATATTGGCGCTTTATTGCAGGCGTTACAATGATTCAAGGGTCTTTAGGGATTTTGGCTATGATTTGTAATGCATTAGGCCTTCTTAATTTTGAAAGCATAGTTGATAAGGTTGGTTTTTGTATATCCTTATTTTTACTGCTTCCCAATATAGCAGCTACGGCGCGACGCATGCATGATATTGGCCGCAGTGGCTGGACGCAGCTGATTTCCTTTATTCCCATTGTAGGTTTCTTTGTATTCTTAAATTATGAATTACGCCGCGGTGATCAAGGGGAAAATGCTTACGGTGAAAGAACAGGTTATATCCCAGTTACATCTGATATAAGTAAAGAAACAGGTCTTGAAGAAACGCCTTCTCGCCGTCAAGACTGGATTATGGGGATTACAATCTTCCTTATCCAATCCATTCAAATTGCAGATGTAGTAGGTGAACTATTATGGTTTGGTCTTAACGGGAACGGATACATGTAATAACTTCCTGTATTTATTAACATACTCATTATTTTATTTTATAAAAGTTTAACAACTCTTTTATAGACAATATAACACTTTGTAGTAAAATGAAATTAAGATGAATTCAAAATTATAGATATTAAGCAATATATAATATCTAAATTACTATATGTGTTATGTACAACAGGACCTTATGAGCTTTACGTTCCTGTCTGTCGATGGAAGGAGTTTATTATGAAACCTTGTCCATATTGTGGACATGAAGTACTGAGAAATGATCGTTATTGCCCAGACTGTGGGCATGTCCGCAAAGCCCCTATTTCGTTAGATAAATATAATCTAGGCATGATTGAAAACTTCAAACAATGTCTAGTATATAAATATGCTGACTTTGAAGGCCGCGCCAGTCGTAGTGAATATTGGAATTTCTTTTTAATGTATCAATTGCTCTTTGTAGCGATTTTGTTCACCTGTGCCTTTTTAAGTTATATTAGCCCTCTTTCAAGTGCAGTAGGTGTAGGCTTCGGCTTAGTAATCCTAGTTCTACTGTCCGTAGTGATGGTTATCCCTGGCGTAGCTGTTGCAGTGCGTCGCTTGCACGACCAAGGTCGTTCTGGTGGCCTCGTATTTATTGGTTTTGTGCCTGTAATTGGGACATTTATCCTATTGGTTCTGATGGCTCTTCCTGGTGAAAGCCACTCAAACCGCTTTGGTTCTCCAACAGGACAAGTAATCTTAACAAAACAAATGGCTCATGAAATCGGGCTTATCGATGCAACACCAACTATGGGTCTCACAGCTGGACTACTCTGTGCAATCTTTGTACTGTGGTTTTTGGTGGATCAATTACTTACAACAAGTGTGATGTAAAATGATAACTCTCCTTATAGCTTCGCTATAGGGAGAGTTTTTTATAGAATATAATTGTATAAATGGTTAATGTAATGCATATGTTATTCCCAAAATATATAGAAATTGAAATTCAAAATGATAGATAAAAATGATATAATGATATTTGATTTTATTTTTATTTTATTTGTTATTTTGTAGGAGAGAATACAATGACAGATTTATCTATCAAAAACCTTTCGTATGTAGATAACTTCAAACATACGGTTATGGGCAATTTTGCTAATTTTAAAGGCCGTGCAAGCCGCAGTGAATACTGGCGTTTCTATGGTATCACAATCGTTATTGCTGGTATCATTAATGTATTGAGCGCACTTTTTATGGACACTGCATTAGCAAGCGTTGTTGGTCTTATTTCCATGGCATACAACGTTGCAATTTTGTTGCCTTCCATTGGTCTTGGCGTTCGTCGTTTACATGACATTGGTAAAAGCGGTTGGATGCTTTTAATTAGCTTAGTTCCATTCGGTATTATCTATGTTATCTACTTGCTCGCTCAAAAAGGTGACGAAGGCGATAACCAATATGGTTCCCCAGTAAGCTATGAAACAATCACAGCTGAAGAAGCTGCTCGCACTGGCCTTAAAGAAACTCCATCTGAAGATATGGATCGCAAATTCATGTTCGCATGCATCGGTATCGTTATCTTCGAAGTAATCCTTATGGGCATCGTTGCATAAGCATAAACATATCTACAAAGAAAGCCTACGTATGTAGGCTTTTTCTTTTTAGTCAATTTAGATGTCTATTTATTGTCGCATATTGTTTTGATACTACTATTTTATTACAATAGTTTTACTAAAGATTAAATGTATATAGGAGAGCATGTATGAGTAGTATAAATAGGTGGCGTCGCTTAGGGCTAGTCGGTTGTGTGTTGGTAACATTAGGTTGTGTTAGTGGTTGTCAGTGGAATTTAGATAATCTAAAGCAATATAGTCAAGATTCATCAGCGAAAGACATTAAAAAAGATGAGACGAAGAGGGTGTTTCGCTTCTATTTGGCTGCTACAAATGAGTTTAACTACAATGAGGTTAAATATGGGAGCCAATATGACCTAATCTGGCAACAGGCAGGTGCAAATGAACCACTAACAGGATTTAAGGTACAGGATTATGAGCGTCTTGAACAGGAATTAGTAGCTGCTAAGGAAGCAGGTCGTTCTTACGAGGATCTTGAAAGCACAACAGATGCTCTATTGCCTATCTTGCATGATATTGTAAATGATGTAAAGGCTTTAGATTCATACTATAAAGCAAAGCAGTATGAAAAAGATAATTATGCATTTAGTCAAGCTACACTGGCTAAGCTTTCAGCGTTATTAGATGTATTTGAACCAAAATATGAAGCGTTAAATGAGGCAGTTACGGCTGCTCATAAAAAAGAACGTAATAAAGATATTGAGTTGATGCGTTCGAATGGTCAAGTGAATGGCGCTCATATGGTTGAGATGATGGGGTACTATAGTGATATCGTTAGCCATATAATTGACCAAGGGCCTAATAGTGATGTGCAATGGGTGAAAGCCCAAAAGGAAGCAGCAAATGCAATTGTACCTAAGTTCACATCTGTAGAGGTACAAAATCGGATTGATCAAGCTAAGAATCTTGATGCGGCTATTGATACATTTGTAGCTAATCAGAGTGCAGAGGCATATCATGAGGTAATTTCACAATATAATGAGCTGGCTCGGACACCAATGAATTTTAAACTGCTAGATAAAGTGCAAGATACCTATATACCTGAAGGTGTATAGTTTACTTATTGACAATTTCCCTATTTGAGCCCTATAATTATCTATTATATGAATATTGCGTTGAAAAAGACGGCACGTCTCAGACGGATTTAGTAGAGACCAAACTCATGGGCTGAAAGGTTTGGAAATCTAGAGATTTGCGGATCACTTTGGAGCAAGCAGGAACCCTGCCGGTGAACACCGTTATATGTCTAAGTGGCTTTCACAGTTTACGTGATTGGCTCGCCTTATGTGTTACAGTCATGCACTAGCATGGTCTGACAATCGAAGAAAAGCAGGGCGTAGCTTTCACCAGTAACGAAGGTCAGTAGGGTGGTACCACGGATATTACGTCCGTCCCTTCGGGGACGGGCGATTTTTTTATGTAAAAGGAGCACATCATGGATTACGGTAAGACGTTACATTTGCCTGAAACAGAATTCCCAATGCGCGGCAATTTGCCTAAGCGCGAACCAGAAATCTTAAAATTCTGGGAAGACAACAAAATTTACGAAAAACGTTTGGAATTGCGTAAGGACGCAAAACCTTTCATCTTGCATGATGGCCCTCCATACGCAAATGGTAAATTGCACATCGGTCATGCCCTCAACAAAACGTTGAAGGACATCATCATGAAATACAAAACCATGACTGGTCATTATACTCGCTATATCCCTGGTTGGGATACGCACGGTTTGCCAATCGAGCATGCGGTTATCAAAAATACTGGTCTTAACCGTCATGAAATGGCACCTCTTGATTTGCGCAATAAATGTAAGGAATATGCATTAGAATGCGTAGAAAACCAAAAACAAGACTTCATTCGCTTTGGTGTATTAGGCGAATGGGAACGCCCTTATTTGACATTGCGCCCTGAGTTCGAAGTAAAACAACTTGGTATCTTCGGCGAAATGGCAAAACGCGGTCACATCTATAAAGGTCTTAAAACTGTATACTGGTGTACTCACTGCGAAACTGCATTGGCAGAGGCAGAAATCGAATACGCTGAGAAAAAATCTTTCTCTATCTACGTAAAATTCCCTTACGTATCCGAGAAAAAGGTAACATTGCCAGCTGGCGTAGATCCAAAACAAGCATTTGCTGTTATCTGGACAACTACTCCTTGGACAATGCCTGCCAACGTAGCAATCTCCGTTAACCCAGAGCTTGAATATGGATGGGTAAAAGTAGGCGAAGAATATTACTTGATGGCTACTGAACTTGTTGAAGCAGCTATGAAAGATATCGGCATTGAAGAATACGAAATCGTAAATCGCTTCTCCGGTGCAGACTTAGAATTGGCTGAATTCAAACATCCATTCGTAGAACGTAAATCTACTGTATTATGTGGTGATCATGTAACACTTGAAGCTGGTACTGGTTGTGTACATACAGCGCCTGCACATGGTGAAGACGACTTTAACATCGTTCAACGTTACAATAAAGAAGGCAAAGCTGAGCTTCCTATCGTATCCCTTGTTAACGAAACTGGTAACTATACTAAACAAGTAGATGACAATCGTTATGGCGATACTGAGTTTCCATTGGCTGGCGTAGAAATTCACGATGCAGAGGTGCCTGTAATTAAAATCTTGGCACACAATAATGCATTGCTTAGCAAATCTAGCTTGCGCCACCAATACGCGCACTGCTGGCGTTGTAAAAATCCTGTTATCTACCGCGCTACAGAACAATGGTTCTCCTCTGTAGATGGGTACCGTCAACAAGCGCTTGATGCTATCGATAACCAAGTACAATGGATCCCTAAATGGGGCCATGACCGTATCTTTAACATGGTTCGCGACCGCGGTGACTGGGTAATTTCCCGTCAACGTATTTGGGGCGTGCCAATTCCTATTTACTATTGTGAAAGCTGTGGCGAGCATATCATCAATGACGACACTATGTCTGCATTGCTTGAAAAAGTAGCTGTAGAAGGTTCCGACGCATGGTGGGCGCACAGTGCTAAAGAATTGTTACCAGAAGGCTTCAAATGTCCTCATTGCGGTCATGATGAGTTCAAAAAAGAAACTGACATCATGGACGTATGGTTTGACTCTGGTTCCTCTTGGTCTGGCGTACTTGAAGTTAACGATCTGGAAGTACCATGTGCTATGTACCTTGAAGGTTCTGACCAACATCGTGGCTGGTTCAACTCTTCCTTGTTAACTGCAGTAGCAACAACAGGTAAGGCACCTTACAACTCCGTATTGACACACGGCTTCGTTGTGGACGGCGAAGGTCGCAAAATGTCTAAATCTGTAGGTAATACAGTAGCACCTAGTGATATCATCGACGTATACGGCGCTGACGTTATGCGTTTGTGGGTATCCTCTGCGGATTACCAAGCAGACGTACGTTTGTCCAAAGACATCGTAAAACAATTATCCGAAGTATACCGTAAGATCCGTAATACATTCCGCTTCTTGCTTGGTAACTTGGATGACTTCAATCCAAATACTGATAAAGTGGCTTACGCAGATATGTCCGAATTCGATAAATGGGCATTATTGCGCTTAGAAGAAGTACGTCAAAAAGTTTCTGATGCGTACGAAAACTATGAATTCCACATGTTGTATCATGCAATTCATAACTTCTGTACAGTAGACTTGAGCTCCATCTACCTTGATGTAATGAAAGATACTATGTATGCTGAAAGCAAAAATAACGTAGCTCGTCGTTCTGCTCAAACAGCGATGTATGAAATCTTAAAAACATTAGTAGCAATGGTATCTCCAGTACTTTCCTTCACAGCGGAAGAAGTTTGGAAATACATGCCTAAAGAAGAAGGCATGCCTGAATCCGTTATGCTTCAAGATTGGCCACAAGGTCATCCTGAACACTTCAACCAAGAATTGGCTGATAAATGGAACCAATTGTTAGACTTGCGTACATCTGTACAAAAAGCATTGGAACTTGCTCGTCAAGACAAAACAATCGGTCACCCACTAGATGCATCTGTTACAGTATACGCTGAAGGTGCTGCATTCGACGCATTGAACGCTCTTGGTGAAGAAGGCTTGGCTAAACTTGTTATCGTATCCGAAGCTCACATCGTAAACGGCGCTGCACCAGCAGAGGCTGTAAAAGACGAAGAAACAGGCGTAGCTACAGTAGTTGCTGCATCTGGTCTTGAAAAATGTGAACGTTGCTGGATCCACCGCGATACAGTAGGTCAAGATAGCGAACATCCTACACTTTGCGATCGCTGTGCAGACGTTGTAAAAACTCTATAATTATAGATAAAAAACTACACAATCTATAATCACAGATAGAAGAATGTATCGTATGAATCAATCTATGAATTATTTATTGTGTAATATCTAAATAGAAAACCCTTCTCTAACACATTTAGCTTATTTTAAACTAATGTGTACCAGAGAAGGGTTTTTGCATATTTGATTGTTTTCTTAGATGTATCATGGATGTATCATGGCTAGATGTAAGCTTCCTATGTACTTTTCTTTACAAAACATTAAAATTTTATAGAAATTTATGAATTCATTGCATGCTATCGTTCTCATGTAACTATTTATATCAATTAAGACCTTATCGTTTTGTTCATGAAATTTTAATGTGTAAATTTTTACGCATTTCATGTAAAAACTAATTTCCTGGTTTAAGATGTTTATAGTTAGTTTAGTTCTTGTTCTTATATGAGAAGGAGGAAGAGAAATGGTTGCAGCAATCGTTAAAGCAATCTTGGCAGCGCTTACTGGTTTAGCTAACGCTTTATTGCCTTTATTCAAATAACAATTTCATTCCCCAGAAAAAAGACCACCCTGCTTGCGGTGGTCTTTTTCTTTTGCCTGAAAATAGAAATCAATTTGTAACATAATGATTTAGAGAATCTTTAACTATCGTTTAACTATAGGGCTTTGTATTGACTATGGAAAATAGGGTACCTATAATTAAGATGAATAAACCATGAAATGAACGTGAAGTGCGTACAGTGTTGTGTGGTTTTACTTCTTATGCAAAACGAGGGGAGCGTGTAAGTCATGAGAAAAAACGTAATCATTAAGGCGTTAGTTTTAGGATCTATAGGATGTGCTTTTACTATTACAGGAATGGCAGCCAATGGGCATGGACAAGGTATTGCAGATTCTACTACAGAAGTGAATGAGGCTAAACATGAAGCTGTTCGTTCTAATTGGATGGATCGCACAGATGTGGTTGTTGGGGTTGGTATGAAACACTCTGAAGGGTCGAGTAGCCATCAATATCATAATTTTATGCCTTGGGAAAATCATCCTATTGTTGGGTCTTCTGATAAATCTAAATCTACAGAACTCAACAAGTTATACATTGAGACATTACAACCTGTAACTCATTATGATGAACATACTAAAAGTGTGTTTTTTGTACAAGGGCGTATAGGACGTAGTGGTGAAAAGATATCCTCTAATAAATTAAATAACTATTGGGTTCCAGATAGACCGGCAGGGACTTTCACAGTTCATGAGGGTGAAACGAAGAAACAAGAATCTCTAGGTATAAATGCTAATGTTGGTGTAGGATATCGTCGTCTTAGCAAAGGTGAACATGCTTATGTTGGTGTGAATGCATTCTATGACCATGCATTTAAAAATGGATATAAACGTGTTAGTGGTGGCTTGGAATATGTGGTAGGACTTAATGAATTCCATGCCAATATTTATAAAAACTTAGGGTCTAATGAAAGAAAATATACAGGCCTTCATGGTCGAACTAGTACGTGGTATGATCCTACTGGCCTGTATCCATATGGTAGAGATGATGATACTAGTCTTTATAATTATGCTAAGGTCGATTACGAAAATCACTGGATCCTAAGTGAAAATACTGTAGCTCGGGGTTATGATATTGGCTATGCGAGAACATTTAAAAATGCTCGTTGGGCTCGTGTCTATGCGGACTACTATAACTGGCGTGGAAGAGATACAGTAAGGGTAGGTTATTATAAATTAAATAAACGCGACGATATTAAAGGGTTTAAATTAGGTGCAGAACTCCATATTACACCACATCTTACCCTTGATGTAGGTTACAAAACAGCATCCCATCATTTGAGCGGTCCTTATGCAACTTTGAATTATACAATTGGTACATCTAAGTTTGCTTGGCATGGTGGTAAACATAGTGAAAGTGCTATTACAACAGCACGCGCTAAGATGCTTGATAAAGTTCATCGTAGTGATATGGTTGTACAAGAAATTATGGAAGAAAACTATGATCATGGTGTTACCGATGTAGGTTTATAGGCGTTTTGCGTATTTTACGCTTATGATTATTTATAATAGTTTAGTCTATTCATAGGTTATAAAAAGGAGCTAGTACTTTGTGTACTAGCTCCTTTTATATTCTTGGTTATTTTTATTGTAATGCCTTAGGCACACTGAGTTTTTTCCAATTGTCTAGCTCAGGGATTTCTAAGGTATTGATTGTTTTTTGAATCCAATAGTTCAAGGATACTTCGTTGCCTACGTATTGTTCAAATAAATAGGTGTTGCCTGGAGTATCTTCTTGGTTTCCATCCTTATCGATGGTGTGACGTACAGATTCTTTCAGATAGAGCTGCACTCTAAATGGATTCGCTTGATTGCCTTTAAAAATGAAATAGGATGGACCTACAAAGTCATGCGTACGAATATTAATTTGTTCGTACCTTTTTTCTTTTAGGCCCTGCAATGCAGTTTGAATCATAGCGTTCGCATCGTCGTATTCTTCGAGCAAGAAAGCTTGTTGATCTACATCGAGTACGTAGTGCCACGTCGGTTTTTCTTCGCTTTTTTCGATGGACCAGTTGTCTACTAGATTAGGTAAGGCATGATTATCGTAGAGGTCTTTCAATAGATCGCGTGTAGCATCCTTATTAATTACCGTACGATAGATGATTTCTTGCCCTTCCGTAGGGTCGTAGCCGTGTATTCGCACTTGATACATATCTCGAGGCATACGAAAAACATCTAACTTAAAAATGTTGCGCAATTTGTCTGGAACGGATAGGAAATGATTGTAAAAGCTTAACTTTATTTCATCTTGGGCTGTTAAGGCCTTTTCTATGGTTTGCCAATCATATAAGGTGGTATCCCACAGAAAGTCATCCATGTTTACCGATAACCGAGCTGCATATTGAGGCCACGTAGTAGGACTAGGGCGCACCGTAGTAGTAGACTCTGCAATGCCTTCCTTATACTGCCAGTGACCATCAATTTCCTCAAATGCCTCTAATCGCTCTGCTCCTTCGTCATCGATAGGGATATCTTTTAACTCTTCATCTAAGTTTGCCTTATGGGACAAGATATATTGATGTGACTGTTCGTAATAGGATACAGCCTGATCAAGGTCTGGCTTGCCTGTTACATAGCCTTTTTCATAGGCATAGCCGAGAGCAACCCGTGTTAAGGCGCGCGTAATATCGTAGAAGAGAACCCGATTTTCCTCTTCAAAGGCCCGTTGCTCTTCATCTAAGACGCGCAGTAAGGATTGAACGGCAAAGCGCATATTTTTCGTCACGCCTAAACCGTGGATGCGCATATAACCAATGTATGGTAAGGCAAACATAAAGCGTTTTTTAGTCGCCGCCATATGCGTTAAGTCTGCAATGAGTCCCCAGTCTAGAGGGAGGTGGCCGATGTGAAAGATATAGCCAAAAGCCGCTTGTAATGCGGCATACCCAGCATCACTAAAGTTCTTAGTAGCGGCACGGCGATAGAGACCGATTGCCTTAACTGGATCGTAAGGAATGGTGCTACGCAATTCTTTAGCATCGTAGAAATGATAGTAATAGTCTGCTAACTCGGCGATACTTTCAGATTGTCCTAAGGCGGCTGCTTTAGTAAACCAAGTGAAAGCATCTTCAAAGTTGCCATTTTCATGGCAGTCGAGACCTGTATAGAGCATCATGGCTGGATTGCCAAGGTTTGCTGCCGTTCTAGCTACGCGGCGAGCGTTCTCAAAGTCGCCTTCGTCGATATAGATGTTACGCAAATTTCCTTGGAACATGGCGAGCCCATTATAGAGCGCTTTATTAAGCCATCTTTTCGCCAAATCTGATGCGTTTTCTTGCAGTTTCTCGTCTGGTATTGTCCCTTGTAAAGTCGCAATACGATCGTGTATGGAACCACCTTGTAGGCTTCGTTGGATACGTTTTGCCAAACTTAGAGGAGTTGGCATAATCATATCTTTTGCTGCTTCAATGCGATTGTCGTCGCGCCAGAAAAATACATTACCAATTACATACTGGCAATAGGCATCGTCTTGCGCTGCATAATCGTGGACAATGCGGAATGCATCATCAAAGGAGATTTGCATATCCTTTTCCACAGTTGGCGTAATAGAACCTTTAATGCGCAACGCTTGTAAGGTACCAATAGGACTGCAACGGCGAATACTATCGTGTAAGCATTGATAGGTACGCATATTGTCCTCTGGGAAATTAGATTCCTCCCAAGTAAAGCGAGGGCCTGCATAAACGCGTGCTAAAAGGGTATATGCATCACCTAGCTCCCGTGCTTCTGGATCATTAGCGATTGTAAGGGCATCCTCTTTGGTATTAATTTCGCTTTCAAGAAGAGTAGACATATCGTTTCGCAAGGCGCGATGATCAGTTGACACTGCATCTTGCTGATTGTTGACGATAAGTTCAAGCTGACGCAAACCCTCTTGAGCCGCTTTTTGATTATAAGATCTAAAAATCATGTGGAAGACCTTTTGTAGGCGTTCCGTAAAGTACTGTGCCATTAGGCCTCCTTGTTATACAATAGAATATATATTTATTATATAACGAACGCTTAGTGCGGTGAAAGAGAAAATAAATTAAACAAAAAATCCCCTCTGCATAGATTTTGATTTACGTTGCTGTGAAATCTGAAATCTTTCAGAGGGGATATACTTATCCTAATTCCTTGGAATCACTATTATTTTTTGTTATAATCGCCGAACCATTTGTCGTAGATTTTTTGGTAAGTGCCGTCTTCTTTAAGTTCTTTAAGAGCTTTGTTAACAGCATCTTGTAAAGCTTTGTTGCCTTTTTTCACGCCAAGAACTGTGCCTGGGGATTTAGTAGGTTCGCCTACGAGTTTAAGGTCTTGGTCAGCACCTTGTTTGAGGTAGTACATAGCAACTGCGTTATCGATGATAGCGCCATCGATTGTGCCAGCTTTCAATTCCATGAAGATATTAGCATTGGAATCGATTTGTTTTACTGTTGTACCAGGGATTTTTTGAGCCATTTCAACAGGGATTGTGCCGATTTGAGCACCTACAGTTTTGCCTGCCAATTCATCCATGTTGTGGATTGTAGTGTTGTCTTTACGAACAACTGTGATGAAACCACCTTGGTCAAAGTATACATCGGAGAAGTCTAATACTTTTTCGCGTTCCGGTGTAGCGTTGATACCGGCAGCAATCATGTCGATATCGCCAGATTGAACAGCTGGAATCAAAGCATCGAAGCCCATGGATTTGAATTCCATTTTTAGACCGATTTTTTTAGAAATTGCTTCGGACAAATCAACGTCGAAACCAACGTATTTTTCGCCTTCAGTAAATTCGAATGGTGGGAATGTAGTTTCAGAACCTACACGCAATACGCCTTCTTGTTGTGTCATTTTTGGTTTGTCGTTGCCACAACCAGCCAATAAACCCAATGCTGCTACCGCTACGAGGGCGATGGCTGTCAATTTTTTGAACTTAAACATAGTATCCTCCTCAAACATCCATATACATGGTTTATACATTTCTGTTTATATTGTACGGAATTTTACACCAATAGGCAATAACATTGTATAATTAAGAATACATGACTTTCATATTTTAGGATGCTTTCTACTTAATCTTGTGATTTACGAGGTAGAATACCCTTAATGATTATGTTAATTTAAGAATATCCTAGATTGTTATATTAATTTATATATATTAATTTATCACTGGAGGCCATATGTCCCTTACCAATACATTTTCCGATCTTTGTAAAAGCTTCGCCCCAGATGCTTTTGCGGTGAATTATACATTAGCAAATAACCCTGAGCTATCTAGTCAGGAGTTCGAGTCTGTTAAGACTATTGGCGCTACTTTAGAAAAACATGGCATGGATGTAACTTATGAATTCTGTAACTTACCAACAGCCTTCAAGGCCTCGGTTGTAAAAGTAGACAACCCTCAAGGTCGTTTAGCCATTTTATGTGAATACGATGCATTGCCTGAAGTAGGTCATGCGTGCGGCCACTGCGCGAGTGGTGCTATGAGCATACTAGCAGCATTAACACTCCATAAAATGCAGCAAGACGGCGTAGCTTTCAACATGGATATCGATATCATCGGCACACCAGACGAAGAAGCCATGGGGTGCAAGGTAGATATGTGCAATGCCGATGTATTTAAAGACTATGATTTTGCTATCATGGTTCACCTCGATGGAGAGGAAACGCGACCTAATTCACAATTCTTGGCCCTCGATTGTTTCCGCGCTAAATTCCACGGTAAACCAGCCCATGCAGCAGGCGAGCCTTGGAACGGCGTCAATGCGGTGAACGGCGTACAACTCGCTATTCATGCTATGGATATGATGCGCCAACAAGTACGCCCTGAAACGCGCATCGGTACTTGGATCATCGCTGGCGGTACTGCGTCCAATGTCATTCCTCCATATGGTGAATTAGAGGTCACTGTGCGTCATACAGAACGTGACTATTTGAACGGTTTATCTGAACAGATTAAAAAAATCTTTGAAGGTGCTGCCCTTTGTACAGGTACAACAGTAGATGTTGAGTTTTATGGCAACCCTTATGATGATATGAACCAAAACCATCGCGGTACAGCGCTCATCGAAGAAGTAATGGCTGACATGGGTCTAGACTTTGAACCGGGAGCAGCAGCCCTCGGTGGCAGCTCTGATATTGGCAATGTAAGCTATCAATGTGCGGCGTTCCACCCTAAATTACGACTTGCTGGGGACGATAAAGTGTGCCACTCTAAAGAATTTGCCGCTGCCATGCTAGAACCTACAATTGAACAAACCATCATTGATGGTGCTAATATTATTGGTCGTACATTATTAAGTTTGGTAGAAAACCCAACAGTATTAGAAGAGATTGTGGCTGAATTTAATGCATCTAAGTAGCTGAATTTAATGCATCTAAATAATTTTATTTGTATGCAATCTCACCAACTAGCATTTAGATAAGGGGCCAATGCTAATACCGTGTTTTCTATATCGATGGGGCGAGCTGTAATATCTTAGATAGAATTCATTGCCTCCTTCAGAATTACTGATAATAGACGATAATGGCATGTTGCCATTGATAAAACTTTGAATCTTGGTGAAATAGGTTCCTACCTCAATATCGTGGTGGTAGAGCGCCCATACCACGTTGTTTCCAGCGATGACCGGAATGTACTTAAGCTCAAGAAATTCGAATAAACCGGCTATGGATATATCATCTGGTACGGTAAATTCTTCGCGATGCCAACTAACATCATCGGCTGCACAAACAGCATCTCGATCGATTATTATATGCATATTATCTCGCTTCCAATCTATGTTTTGATTTCAATCTAACTGTTCTTTTAGTTTATATTTTACACCTTATAAACTTTAATATCCTACTGAAATATCTTGCTGAGTAGAAATACATTTTTATCTGTTTAATTATTTATATATACAACTATTTATGTAGATAACTGTATATCTAGATAACTGTGTGTCTAGAGAACTGTGTATCTATTTAATTCTTTATCTATTTATATACTACTGTATTAAAGGAGGCTTCATGTCCTCAACTGAAACATTACAAATTAAAAACTACATAGGTCTCAAGGGTGATAAGCCTATTAAATTTATAGCCTCTGATGTTGATGGCACATTAGTTAACGATGCAAAAGCAATTCCTGATGAGGCTATTGAGGCTATTCGTGCCGCTCGTGAAAGTGGCATTCGCGTAGCCATCGCTTCTGGTCGTGCCTGGAATGAGATGAATGATGTCATCGAAAAATTGCCGTGCTTGCGCTATTTTATGTGCACAAACGGCGCTTATGTGATGGACAAGGATGAAAACCGCAGCCTATTCCACGTTAACTTTGATAAGGAACAAGCACTATACTTGTTGCGTAAACTCTTAACCTACGGTGTCTATGTAGAGGCCTATGTGAAAGACCAAATCTTTGGTATGTATCCACCGTCCAGATGCATTACACCTGAACGATTAAGCGCCTGTGCTAGTGAGTGTAAAGCCCCTAATAAAAAGGGTTCGGATAGACTCATGGATAATCATCTACCTAGCTCAATGAATCATCCTCAATTTGGTGTAACTGACGAACATCTACCTGGTGAAACCCATGATCACTATGCTCTTGCTGAAAGTGATGAAGCGGCAAAAGCGACTATGTCCGAATGTGAAGTAGAACAGTCTAATTTCTTCTTTAGACCTAATATTCGTCCCTTTATCTTAGCAACGCGTACAATGGTATGTGATCTACTAGCTCATATGGAATCTTTAGACGAAGGTCCTGAGAAAATTCAAATATTCTACGGTGATGAACCGATGCGTCAACGGATCTTACAAGACTTGCGCGATGAATACCAAGGTCTATCTCACGATGGTACAGGCCGTGAAAGATTTTACGATGTACTGCTCTCTAGTGAAGGCAATTTAGAATTCGTATTGCCTCACACTACAAAGGGAACAGCCGTAGAAGCCTTGGCCAAACACTGGGGCTTTAGCCCAGACGAAGTAATGACACTAGGGGATAGCGAAAACGATCTGTCTATGCTGCGATTCGCAGGCGCCGGCGTAGCCATGGGCAATGCCAAGCCAAATATTAAAGAAGCAGCACGGTACGAAACGACAGACAATAACCACCAAGGCGTGGTAAAAGCAATCTACTCCGCCATAGCACATAACGATGAGCTAAATAAAACTAAATAGCTTTAATTCCGTTTCGATTACATCAGAGTAGATGAGATTAGATTAGATATGTCTATATTTGAGATACTACCAGTTAAAAATAAATACTTTTAACTGGTAGTATCTGGAAAAACATATATCATTGATGTAGCAATGATGTAGTAATGTTGATGTAGCAGTTTTAGATATAGGAGGTGATGTATAATGGGAAATCTAAAGTTTACGATCGATGATACTTGCGTTAAGTGTGGTGCTTGTGCTGAGGATTGTCCTGTTCAATGCATCACTGAAGGAATGACTCGCTTTAATATCGGTACAGGCTGTATCGGCTGTGGGGATTGTTATTCAATCTGTCCCGTTGGGGCCGTGAAGATGCATAAACGGGAGACTCTAAAGAGTGATAGTTAGAAAACGGTAGACTCCAAAGAGTAATAGTTAGAACTCGGAATGTTGAAAGTCCGAATCTTAAGAATGTTGGAAATTCGAACGTTAAGAATGTTAAAAATCCGAACATTAAAAACTTATTTATAATTTTCATACGGAATATATGGAGTCTGAATACTTCGTATGGTATAATAAACTGTAATGAAAAATTAGCGTTTGAATCGAAAAAACGCGCTCCCCAGTACAGAAATGGATGGGCATAAATAATAGTGAATATACTTTCACAAAGATGCATATGGAGGAAGGCATGGAAAACAAGGAATTTGTAATTGTTGTTGACTTTGGTGGTCAATATAACCAATTGATCGCGCGCCGTGTTCGTGAAAATCACGTATACTGCGAAGTATATCCATACAACAAAGCGCTGGAAAAAATTAAAGAATTAAAGCCGCAAGGTATTATCTTCACAGGCGGTCCTAACAGCGTGTATGAAGAAAACTCTCCAAAAATCGAAAAAGAGATTTTTGAACTTGGTATTCCTGTTCTTGGCATGTGCTATGGTATGCAAATTATGGCGCATACATTGGGCGGCGAAGTTAAATCTGCCGATAACCGTGAGTTCGGTAAAACACCTACTAAAGTGGACAATACATCCCCATTATTCAAAGGCTTGGATGAAGACCAAGTTGTTTGGATGTCCCACGTTGACTATGTAGCAAAAGTTCCTGAAGGGTTCGAAATCATTGCGCATACAAAAGACTGCCCTGCAGCTGCTATGCAAAACAAAGATCGTAAATTATACGCTATGCAATACCATGCAGAAGTATTGCACACTGAACATGGTAAAGAAATGCTTCACAACTTCTTGTACGAAGTCTGTGGTTTCGCAGGCACATGGACAATGGCAAACTATGCAAAGACTGCTATTGAAGAAATCCGTAACACTGTAGGCGATGGCAAAGTATTGTTGGCATTGTCCGGCGGTGTAGATAGCTCTGTTGCAGCAGCTCTTATTTCTAAAGCTGTTGGCGACCAATTGACCTGTATCTTCGTTGACCATGGTTTAATGCGTAAAAACGAAGGTGACGAAGTTGAAGCAGCTTTCAAAGATTCCGGCATGCATTTCATCCGCGTAGATGCAGAAAAACGTTTCTTAGATAAATTGGCTGGTCTTGAAGATCCAGAAGCTAAGCGTAAAGCTATCGGCGAAGAATTCATCCGCGTATTCGAAGACGAAGGCCGTAAAATCGGTTCTGTTGACTACTTAGCACAAGGTACAATCTACCCTGACGTTATCGAGTCAGGTACTGGTGAAGCAGAAGTTATCAAATCTCACCACAACGTAGGCGGCTTGCCTGCAGTTGTAGACTTTAAAGGCCTTATCGAACCATTGCGCAACCTCTTCAAAGACGAAGTGCGTGAACTTGGTTCTGAATTAGGTTTGGCTGACTACCTCGTATGGCGCCAACCATTCCCAGGTCCTGGTCTTGCTATTCGCGTAATGGGCGAAATCACGAAAGAGAAACTCGACATCTTGCGTGATGCGGACTACATCTTCCGTGATGAAATTGCAAAAGCTGGTCTTGATCGCGATATCAACCAATACTTTGCAGTATTAACCTCTACACGTACCGTAGGCGTTATGGGTGACTTCCGTACATACGATTACACATTGGCATTGCGTGGCGTAACAACAACAGACTTCATGACTGCTGACTGGGCACGCATCCCTTACGACGTATTGGACACAATCTCCCGTCGTATCGTAAACGAAGTACAACACATCAACCGTATCGTGTACGATATTACATCAAAACCACCTGCTACAATTGAGTGGGAATAAGAATAACAAATAATTCTGGCTATAAGATTGCCGAAATATGGTATCCCATCATACCCCCTTTTACTGGACAAACAGTAAAGGGGGTATTTTCATGAGAGATAGTTATGAATTTTAAAGGTAAGCAATTGAATTATTATAGAAGTAACAAAGAAGACTCAAATTTTTTGTTTCAAGATGGATTTTTAGGTTATAAATAGAGTAGGAGTAACAATATCGTAAAATTATTAATAGACGATTTAATTTATTCATATATTGAAATCATAGGATAGATAGCCAAATGTTTTCTAAGAATATACAAAAGCAATGATATAAGATATTATAATATAAAATAACTTCATAAACTTGTAACTAAGGAGTGAGAATATGAAAGCTAATTACAATGGATTGTGGAAGATTTTAATAGATAAGAATATGAATAAAAAAGAGCTAACCGAAGTTTGTGAATTGTCTCCTGCAACAGTATCTAAAATGGGCAGGGGAGAGTTTGTTAGTATGGCCGTTTTGTATCGCATCGGAACTAAGCTAGATGCTGATTTTGGAGAGATGGTTTCGATTATAAAGCCAGGAAAGTAAAGCATCTTTGAGGTGGTGTAAAGATGTCTCAAAATAATTAAACTATATGCAAGGTGGATAAGAATCAACTTTTTGTGTAGTGTAACTAAAATAAGGAAAAAACAGAAATTTTTATACCAGAAAATAGATGATAAAACATGAATCAAGGTATCTATCAAGTAAAGTGAGGTAGAAAGGGATGTCAGACTTAACTATGGGTAATAATGAAACAATACAAAGATCAGAGCTGCATAGAAAAATTTGGGCTATTGCTGATGATGTTCGTGGTGCAGTAGATGGGTGGGATTTTAAACAATATATTTTAGGGATTTTGTTTTATAGATTTATTTCTGAAAATATTACTGAATTTTTCAATTCTGCCGAGTATGAAGCTGGTGACTTAGAATTTGATTACGCTGAAATTTCTGATGAAGAAGCAGAGCAGTATTTTAGACCAAATACAGTTGAGGATAAAGGCTTTTTTATATTACCAAGTCAACTATTTAAAAATGTTGTTAAAACAGCTAAGAATAATGAAAATTTAAATACAGATTTAGCTAATATATTTAAAGCAATTGAAGGAAGTGCAGTTGGATTTGCATCGGAAGATGCTATCAAAGGTTTATTTGAAGATGTGGACACAACAAGTAACCGTTTAGGTGGAACGGTCGTAGAAAAAAATAAAAGGCTGGCAGATATATTAACAGGAATAGCTGAAATTAATTTTGGAAATTTTCAGGATAACGAGATAGATGCCTTTGGCGATGCGTATGAGTATTTGATTTCAAAGTATGCGAGTAATGCAGGCAAATCTGGTGGAGAGTTTTTTACCCCACAAACAGTTTCAAAACTTTTGTCAAGACTTGTTATGGATGGAAAAAATAATATTAATAAGGTATATGACCCTACATGTGGCAGTGGAAGTTTACTGCTTCAGATGAAGAAGCAATTTGATGAACATATTATTGAGGAAGGATTTTATGGACAGGAAATTAATATGACCAACTTTAACTTGGCTCGTATGAACATGTTTCTTCACAATGTGAATTATAATAATTTTTCAATAAAAAGGGGCGACACATTAATAAACCCTTTGCATAGAGAAGAAAAGCCGTTTGATGCCATTGTTTCAAATCCTCCATATTCGATTAAATGGGTGGGAGATGCTGATCCAACCTTAATAAATGATGAAAGATTTGCACCGGCAGGAAAGTTAGCACCAAAATCTTATGCCGACTATGCATTTATCATGCATTCATTATCCTACCTTTCAAGTAAAGGTAGGGCAGCTATAGTATGCTTTCCAGGAATTTTTTATAGAAAAGGTGCTGAAAAGACAATTAGACAATACCTTGTTGACAATAATTTTATTGATTGCGTAATTCAGCTTCCAGAAAACTTGTTTTTTGGAACATCAATAGCTACTTGTATTTTAGTCATGGCTAAGAACAAAGTAGATAATAAAATTTTGTTTATTGATGCAAGTAAAGAATTTAAAAAGGAAACTAATAATAATATTTTAGAAGAAAAAAATATTAAGACAATAATTGATGAATTTAGAGATAGATCAGAAATAGAATATTTTTCTAGATATGTTGATATAACAGAAATACAAAGTAAAGAAAATGATTATAATCTTTCTGTTTCGACTTATGTGGAAAAAAAAGATACCAGGGAAGTTATTGATATAAAAGTTTTAAACAAAGGAATTGAAAAAACCGTTAAGAAAATAGATAAACTAAGAAGCTCAATAAACGAAATTGTAAAGGAGCTTGATGATGAGTAAAATAGATGAGCTATTAAAAAATGAAAAGGTTGAATGGAAAAAAATAGGGGAGATAAAAGAAGTAAAAGTAATCTCACCAAAAAGAAAAATTAAAAAAAATGAGTATTTAGAAGAAGGTCTTTATCCAATAATAGATCAAGGTCAAAAATTTATTGTTGGATATACCAATGATATTAATGCTATTTTTGAAAGTTATTCGTATGTGATATTTGGAGATCACACAGAGACTTTAAAATATGTTGATTTTCAATTTGCCCAAGGGGCAGATGGGATTAAAGTATTAAAAACAGATGAAAATTATTTATATTCTAGATATTTATATTATGCAATTTTAAATTTTTATGAAAAGATGGGGGAATATAAAAGACACTTTTCTTTTTTAAAAGAAACCCTAATACCTATTCCATCGATAGAAACACAGGAAAAAATTGTAAAAATACTTGATAAATTTACGAATTGTGTTTCTGAATTACAGGCTGAATTACAGGCTGAATTACAGGCTAGAACTAAACAATATAAGTATTATAGGGATATACTTTTAAGTGAGGAATATCTTAATAAGCTATCAAAAGAATTTTGGTGTTTACCCCAAAAAGAATATGTGTTTAAATCAGTTTTCATTGAAGATGTCGTAAAAATTAAGCATGGAAAAGACTGGAAATCTTTAGGCGAAGGAAAAATCCCTGTATACGGTAGTGGCGGTAAAATGTGTGTTTATGTGGATCAATATGTATATAATAAGCCTTCTGTTTTAATACCAAGAAAAGGCTCAATAGAAAATGTGTTTTACGTAGATGAACCCTTTTGGAATGTAGATACTATTTTCTATACAGAAATAAATGATAAAAAGATTATACCTAAGTATTTTTATTACTTTATAGAAAATTACAATATTAGTAAATTAAGTACAGATTCCACAAGACCAAGTCTTACACAATCCGTTTTAAATAAAGTTAAAATAGATTTACCACCACTAGAAATACAAAGTAAAGTGATTCAGATTCTTGATAGTTTTCAATCATTACTTTCTGATGCAAAGGGGTTGTTGCCAAAAGAAATTGAGCAAAGACAAAAACAATATGAATATTATCGTGAAAAGCTCTTGACATTTGATAATGCAGGCGGAACAATTTCTAGACAGACAGACAGACAGACAGACAGACAGACAGACAGACAGACAGACAGACAGATAATTTCTAATAGCTATTTTGTATTATTAAAAAGAGCAGCAGATTTGGTTGGTAGTAAGCTGTTTGACGTTGAATGGAAAGCTTTGGGGCAGTTAGGAGTATTTGAAAATGGAACAGGAATGCCTAAGAGCTTGTTTAATGATAATGGAAATGTTGGAGCAATTCATTATGGACATATTTATACAGAATATAATTTGTTTGTAGAAAATCCAATCGTACGTGTAAGCAAAAATGATATGAAAAAACTTAAAAAAGTTAATTATGGTGATTTGGTTATTGCAAAAACCTCTGAAAATATAGAAGATGTTATGAAAACTGTGGCATACTTAGGTAGTGAAACTGTTGTCACTGGTGGTCATGCAGCAATATTTAGACATAATGAAAATCCTAAATATCTTTCATATGTTTTTAATGGAGCGAACTATTTGTTAAGTCAAAAAAATAAGTTAGCAAGAGGTGTCAAAGTTATTGAAATTTCATTAATAGATATGGAAAAAATAAAGGTTCCAATACCGTCTCTACAAGTTCAAGAATATATCGTTTCAATTCTTGATAAGTTAAATGAGTTAATAAACGATATTTCTATAGGCATACCAAAAGAGATAGAGTTACGGCAAAAACAGTATGAATACTATAGAGAGAGATTATTAGACTTTAAAAGTAGAAATTAAGATTTGAGGTGAAGGTATGGAGGAGTATAGCTCTTTAGACGAGATAGCTCAAAAAATTAAAAATTCTAATAAGAAGGTCACTTTGATGTATGCTTTTAATGGAACAGGAAAAACAAGATTGTCGATGGAATTTAAAAATCTTGTTAATGATTTTGAGAACGATGAAGTTATAAAGCATGTATTTTATTATAATGCCTTCACTGAAGATTTATTTTCATGGGATAATGATCTAGAAAATGATAATGAAAGAAAGCTTAAGATTAATAAGGAATCTAGCTTTATTGATTTAATAGAAAGACATGGTAAAGAAAATGAGATAGCAGAAAGATTTAAAGAATTTACTTCTTCAAAAATTGAACCTAATATTAATACAAGTACAGGCGAAATTACTTTTAGTTTACCTACTGGTGATGAAGGAGCTATTGAAAATATAAAAATTTCAAAGGGCGAAGAAAGCATTTTTATTTGGTCTGTATTTTTTGTTCTGATGGAGACAATTATTGCAGAGTTGAATATTGATGAAATCAGTGATAGAAGTACTGATGAATTTAATAAAATTCAATATATTTTTATAGATGATCCAGTTACTTCTTTAGATGATAATCACCTTATTCAGTTGGCAGTATCTTTAAGGGAAACAATAGCTAAATCAAAAACGGATGAATTAAAATTCATAATTACAACACATCATGCATTTTTCTATAATGTTTTATTTAATGAGTTAAAAAGTGAGAGACGTATAAAAGATAATAAAAAAGAATATTACTTATTACAAAAAAATAAAAATGTTTATTTTATTGGTAGACAAAATGATACACCATTTGGATATCATTTATTTATAAAAGAAATAATTCAGAAGGCAATAGAGGATAATGTTGTTGAGAGATATCATTTTATGCTATTTAGAAATTTGTTGGAAAAATCTGCATCTTTCTTGGGCTATAATAATTGGGGCGATATACTTCTAGCAGATGGTATGTCTGATGAGGATAGAAAAGCATATATTCGATTTATTAACTCGGCATCGCATAATAAAGTTTCAGACATGGAGGTAAAAGAATTAAAACCTCATGAGAAAAATTTATTAAAGTTGCTCTTTGAAACTTTTAAGAGAGAATATAAATGGAAGGAGTAATTTGAATGTCAGAAGAAAAAGTAAAGTATAACACATCTACAATTGCAGAAATGACGGGTGGAATTATTCTAGCCAATTTTGAAAAAGACATTCAAGTTAGAGAAACTACATATCAAAGTGAAGCTGACCTCGAAAGACAAATGATTGAAAATCTAGTTTCGCAGGGGTATGAGCGGCTTATAGTAAAATCAAATGATGAATTATATGTAAATTTAAAAATCCAAATTGAAAAACTCAATGGAGTTTCTTTTACAAATGAAGAGTGGGCTAGGTTTTTGCTTGAATATTTAGATGTTCCAAATGATGGGTTGATTGAAAAAACTCGAAAGGTACAAGAAAATCACATTCATGATTTTATATTTGATGATGGACATTTAAAAAATATTAAGATTATTGATAAGAACAATATTCATAATAATTTTCTGCAAGTGGCTAATCAGATTACTGGGGAAGGGAAGTGTCGAAATCGCTATGATGTGACAATTTTAGTAAATGGGTTACCGCTTGTACATATAGAACTAAAAAAAAGAGGCGTGAATTTACATGAAGCTTTTAATCAGATTCATCGATACCGTAAAGAAAGTTTTAACAGTAAAAACTCATTATATAAGTATGTTCAAATATTTGTTATATCTAATGGAACGTATACTAGATATTTTGCCAATACAGCTGTACAAGATAAAAACAATTATGAGTTTACCTGTGAATGGGCGGATGCTAAAAATAAAGTAATTTGTGATCTAGAAGATTTCACTAAGACCTTTTTTGAAAAGCGTGTTATTCTAGAAGTCCTTACAAAATACTGCGTTTTTGATGTCAATAATACACTTCTTATTATGCGGCCATATCAAATTGCGGCAACTGAACGAATTTTGTGGAAGATAAAATCAAGTTATGAGGCGAAAAAAGCAGGTAAATCTGAAGCAGGCGGGTTTGTTTGGCATACGACAGGTTCTGGTAAGACGCTTACCTCTTTTAAAGCTGCAAGACTTGCTACAACATTGGATTTTATTGATAAAGTATTTTTTGTGGTAGACAGAAAAGATTTAGACTATCAAACAATGAAAGAATATCAAAGATTTCAGCCGGATAGCGTAAACGGAAGTAAAGATACAAAAGAACTTAAACGATGTATTGAAAGAGAGGATAATCGGATTGTAGTTACCACAATTCAAAAATTAAATGAATTTGTAAAGAAAAATTCTAACCATGATATTTTTGAAAAACATTGTGTTCTTATATTTGATGAATGTCATCGTTCTCAATTTGGAGATGCACAGAAAAATATAAGGAAATCATTTAAGCGACATTACCAGTTTGGATTTACGGGTACTCCAATTTTTCCAGAAAACTCGCTTAACGGAGATACAACATCAGGTATATTTGGCGCACAGCTTCACAGTTACGTTATTACAGATGCGATTCGTGATGGAAAAGTTTTAAAATTCAAAGTGGATTATAACAATATTACACCGAAATTTAAAACTGCAGAGAAAGAGCAAGATGAAAAGAAATTAGCTAAACTAGAAAATAAAATGTTGCTCCATCCTGAAAGAATTACTGAGATTACAAAGCACATTCTCAATGTATTTAATACGAAAACACATCGTAATGTGTTTTATGATTTGAAGAATAGAAGGCTTAATGGTTTTAATGCCATGTTTGCAGTGCAAAGTGTTGAAGCAGCCAAGTTATATTATGAAGAATTTGAAAGACAACAAAGCAATTTACCTGAATCAAAGAGACTTAGAATAGCTACAATATACAGTTTTGCAGCTAATGAGGCGCAAAGAGCGATTGGAGAAATACTAGAGGAGAACTTTGATATTTCTGCTATGAAATCAACAGCAAAAGAGTTTTTAGATAAGGTAATCACAGACTATAATAGTTACTTTAAAACCAATTTTTCTACTAACGGCAATGAATTTCAAAATTATTATAAGGATTTGTCATTAAAAGTGAAAGAAAAAGAAGTGGATTTACTTATTGTAGTAGGGATGTTTTTAACAGGATTTGATGCGCCTAAATTAAATACATTATTTGTTGATAAAAATCTTAGATATCATGGTCTTATTCAGGCGTTTTCAAGAACAAACCGTATTCTAAATAAAGTAAAGACATTTGGTAATATTGTTTGCTTTAGGGATTTGGAAAAAGCTACAAAAGATGCAATCAAGACATTTGGCGACGAAAACAGTGTAAACATCATTTTGGAAAAGAGCTATGAAGAATACATTCATGGATTCAAAGATGCAGAGACAGGCAAGGTTGTTAAGGGGTACACCGATATATGTAATGAAATAATATGTAAATTCCCAGAGCCGACCGAAATTATATTAGAAGCGGATAAAAAAGAATTTGTAGAGCTTTTTGGTGAGCTATTGAAAGCCGAGAATATCCTGAAAAACTTTGATGAGTTTGAAGAGTTTGAAAGAATTATTTCAGACAGACAGATGCAGGATATGAAAAGTGTCTATGTTGATATCAGGGAAAACATTATAAATTTAAAGAACAATGAAAATTCTGAAGGTGAACAAATTGATTTTTCTGATATTGAGTTTCAAATTGATTTGCTTAAAACAGATGAAATAAATTTGGACTATATTTTAGCCTTGATATTGGAAAAATCAAAAGAAAATGATGATGTAGAAAGCTTAAAAGTAGAAGTTCGAAGGGTAATAAGATCAAGCCTTGGTACAAGGGCAAAAGAAGAATTGATTATGTCCTTTATCAATAGTACAAGATTGTCTGAGCTGAAAAATACTGATGATATTCTTGAGTCATTCTACAGTTTTGCAAAGAAAGAGAAAGAGAATAATATAATATCTTTAGTTGAAGAAGAAAACTTGAAAGAAGACGCAAAACGATTTATAGAAAAGGCTATAAGTAAAGGATATGTCGAATATGCAGGGGATGAGCTAGATCGTATTATTCCGCCGACTTCACGTAGATTAGGAGCAAGGGAAAAGAAAAAAGAATTGGTATTAGAAAAGATTAGAAAAATTGTGGAAGTTTTTGTTGGAATTTAAACCTTACTTTAGTGTTGTATCTTTATTCAAATGTATTGTTTTGATAGGTGCTTGATATAAGCCTATATCAAAAAATCAGAATAAGTTGATATTAGAGTGTTCTGAAATTATGAGCAATATGATTTTTCTAAATGCTTATCTAAAGAAGTAAGTATTAAAGTAATGAGCAATTATATATGCTTGGCATGACGGCTATAAATAAAAATATCCTTATTGTTTTTTACCACTTTAATTTAGAATGGTAAATAAGTAAGATGAAATATCAATGTATATTAGAGGAATTAAAGTACAAAACTACAAAAGCGATTTCAATTTTTCTACTGGAAGTTGGTGTTTATAAAAAGAGTGATTCTTTTCTCTTAACTAAATTTGAGATTATAGAGATGTCTATCAACTTTAAGCTAAAAAGATTTAACTATCTGATGTTAGTTTGTAAAATCGAGGAACAATGAAAACGACAAAATCTTTTGGCGAGTATCCAAAATATTCTCTCCACGATGCAAGGGTACAGAAAATAGAATATGAAGATGATAAATTGATCCTTACTTTTGAGTATATTTTCTCTTATGAGAATGGTGTTGAACAAACTCATAAGGCTCAAGTTGTGTTTGAGACGTGTGATATAGATGATCTAGAAATTCTCGTCTTTAATAGTACAATATTAGATACTTTCACGGGTAAAAGAATTGAGTTGCCTCAATATCAACAGGAGTATAGTGAAAGTGAATTCGAGGTCATTATAGAGACCTATAACTGGGGTCGAGCTGTATTGCAAGGTTGGTTATGGACCGAAGGGAATCCTGTACATTGTATAATGAACATATACTTTACAGGTGATATGGTATATGTAGTTGATGAGGCCTAAGATGAGCGATTTAGATTTTACTATTTGCTGCACAGTTACTTTCTTCAGCAAGAAGAGGAGAACTCCGCCGAATTTGAATAATGGAAAGTACTGTCCTCATCTTGTTATAAAGGGCTCTGAACAGCTGTTAGGTGTAAACTTTATCGATGGTGAAGAGGTCATCTTTGATAAACCAATACGTGCCAATGTACTGCCAGCAAATGAGGATGTAGATTATTCTAGTTTACAAGAAGGTACTGAGTTCCTTATCATGGAAGGCAGCACTATTGTTGGTGAAGGGATTGTAAAAGAAATTTTTCAACATAAACCACATGAGAGAAAATAATTGTAGAGTATTATATCTATTGGTGGTTCTATAATCTTAAGAAGGAGCTTTTATGGCGATTACGTATACCGAAGATAAGAATTTTACCTCTCAACAGGTAGCAGATTTATTCTTAGCTGTTCGTTGGGTGGTAGGCAAGTATCCAGATCGATTACACAAGGCTCTTATGAATTCATCGCGCGTGATTTCTGCATGGGATGGCGATCGTTTAGTGGGTCTTATTCGCGTCATGGATGATAGCGAGTTGGTGTGCTTCATCAATTATGTGCTGGTTCATCCTGAGTATCATGGCCGTGGTATTGCTGGTCATTTGTTAGAAATGGTGAAAGAGGCTTATAAGTCTTACTTGTACATTAATGTTATGATTGGTGATAGCAAGAACGCACCATTTTACGAGAAACATGGATTTAAGATAAAAGAGAATTCCTTGCCAATGCAATATCGTAATGTACCTAAATATACAAAAAGATAAGTGGTCGGATAATCTGTATAGCAAGTAAGTGGTCACATTGTTAATAAAAGGCTGCACGTACATAGCGTTACGTGTAGCCTTTGTTATGTAAAACGGTATATACTAAATCAGATATGTAGATGCGATGGAGAAGGATATGGATATATTAATACGAAAAGCGACAACCGCTGATTTAGATTTAGTGACACATATAGAAGCAACTTGTTTCCCGCCTGCTGAGGCGGCGCCTCGTGAGGCTTTTAAGGAGCGACTAGACCATTATGCAGGGCAGTTTTTAATTGCCTTTAACGGCGATACACCTATTGGTTTTATCGATGGTTTTGTAACGGATGATGAAATCTTAACGGATGAGATGTTCGCCGATGCTTCCTTGCATAATCCTAACGGAGCATGGCAGATGATATTTGGTCTGAATACAATGCCGAAATACCGCAATCGTGGTGTAGGTGGTAAGTTAATAGAGGCTTTCATCGACCTTGCGAGAGAGGAAAAACGTAAAGGCGTTATTCTAACCTGTAAGGAAGAAAAGATACCTTATTATGCCAAGTTTGGTTTTCTAAATGAAGGCGAATCAGAGTCTGATCACGGCGGTGCCAAATGGTATCAAATGCGAATCGTCTTTTAGGTGCTTAGAAATGAGTAGGAATTAACTATTTATGGTTTTACAATAAAACTGAATATAATAGTTCCCATATAAAAGAAGCTGAAATCTTAATTGATTTCAGCTTCTTTTTTGTTGGGAAAATATTAAGTTTCTACAATTACTTTAATTAGACTATACGGATTTGCCTATCATTGTGTATACCAAAATCCATATGATTATTTAAATAATTTCTTTTACTTGCGCCACACCTTTATCGGTCAGCATATAGTACCCATTTGTTACATACAACAAGCCTTGTTTCTTAAGGTGTGATGCGGCTTGGTGTGTATAGTCTGGCTTCCAGTTCAAGTGTTCGTGAATGGTGCCGATACCATTTTCAATGGCCACCACAGGTGTATTCATATGGGTATAGATGTGGCAGAGCATCATCGTTTCTCGATAGTGACGACGTAAGTGGCGTTGTCGAAGATAGGTTGCAATATAGCCTGTCTTTGGCATGCCAATAACGGCAATTAATAAGGCGAGACCGATCGTCGTTGCGATAGCGCCTGCAATGGATACGTCTAGAGTGAAAGCGACTTCCGTACCGATGACGGCACAGATAATACCGATGATGATACTGCTAGTGAGCATGGCTTTCACAGAGTCCGTCCATAAATAAGCGATAACCGCAGGTCCGATCATGAGGCCGATAACGAGGATGGCACCAACCGCTTGGAATGAAGCCACCACGGTAAGGGATACCATGGTCATCAGCACGTAGTGGATGAGGGCAGGCATAAAGCCGAAGAGCCCTGCTAATAGTGGATCGAAGGTAGATAGCTGCAATTCCTTGTAGAAGAGCATAACTAATACGAGGTTGATGACCGCTACCCCTAGGGAAATCCATAGTGAAACAGGACCTAAGTCGGTGGAGTTTACAATCCATCTGTCGAATGGGGCGAACGCGATTTCCCCTAGAAGTGCCGTATCTACGTCAAGGTGTGCGTTGCCGCTGTAGAGACTGACGAGGATGATGGCAATGGAGAATAGAAGGGGGAAGATGATACCGATGGACGCATCTTCGTTGACGAGGCCCGTGTTATGAATCATCTCTGTAAGCCACACTGTTCCTACGCCGACTACGGTTGCCCCTACTAAAAGCAAGGGAGAGTTTAAGTCTTCCGTTACAAAGAAAGCGAGCACGATGCCGAGGAATACGGTGTGCGTAATGGCGTCAGCCATCATGGACATGCGGCGTAGCACAAGGAATACACCAGGAATAGCGCACGCGATGGATACTGCGATGGCGATGAGTAAAATCTCTGTATGTACTGTCATGGTGCACCTCCTATGCGAGGCTGTCCACCCTCTGCTCTATATATCTTTTGTTGTAAATCGGCAGGGCTTATCTTTGCAGTTTCTGATAATAAAGCTTGTTTTGATTGTTTGTTTCTACGATATTGCCACAAGATGCCTCTATTAGGTGCAAATATGAGACTCAATAGTACGATAACCGACAGAATGACGATGATCGCAGGACCTGTAGGTAGTTTTTGTACTGTTGTACTCCAAATGGTACCGCCAATAGCAGATACCATGCCGAAACATCCTGCTAGTATACACATGGTACCTAGCTTGTTCGTCCACTGACGGGCCCCTACGGCCGGTGCAATGAGTAGGGAACTAATCAAGATAGCACCTACTGATTGAATGCCGATGATGATGGTCATGATCAATAGGGATCGATATAAAATGAGTGTAAAGGTGACGGGAATTTGCAATGTTTTAGCGTATTCTACGTCAAAGGAAATGAGCTTTAGTTCTTTCCAAAATAAGGCTGTTAAAACGATAATGATGAGCGCTGCTGCCGATGTAATGTACACATCGCGGGCTAATATGGTGGCGGCCTGTCCAAATATAAATTTTGAAAGCCCAGCCTGACCTGCATTGTTTAGACTTTGAAGGTAGGTGAGTAGAACCATACCAAGGCCAAAGAATGCAGATAGTATAGTAGCTAGAGCGCCATCGAATTTGATTTTACTATTTTCTACGGTGATGGTTATGAGCCACGCTGCAGTGATGGAGGACAGGGCAGCACCTATAATGAGTACCTCAATGTCTTTTATACCGGTCAGCAAGAATGCGATGACGACACCAGGCAGTGCCGCGTGTGAGAGACCATCACCGATGAGGCTTTCCTTGCGCAGTACAGCGAAGGTGCCTGCAATACCACTGGCAAGGCCCAAGAGAGCCGTGCCGAGCAATACCATCTGTGTCGTATAGGACTGGAGTATGGTCATACAATCCTCCCCTTGCCGTAAGTGCGCTCGATGGCCTCATCAGTAAAGATATCTACTACGGGGCCATAGGCAACAGTTTGCTTATTGACCATCGTTACCCAGTCGAAATATTGAGGTACCGTATTTAAATCGTGATGTACGACGATCACTGTTTTGCCGCGCGCTTTCATTTCTTGTAAAAGGGAGATAATGGCGTGCTCCGTCGTTTTGTCGACGCCCTTGAAAGGCTCGTCCATGAGGTAAATGTCTGCCTCTTGTACGAGGGCTCTTGCGAGGAATACACGCTGTTGTTGGCCCCCTGAAAGTTGACGGATTTGCCTGTTTACATAGTCGCTCATGCCCATTTTTTCAATCATGGAGAGGGCCAGCTCCTTATCCTTTTTACTTGGTCGTTTGAACCAACCAAGATGACCATAGCGGCCCATAAGTACGACGTCTAATACGGTAGTAGGAAAGTCCCAGTCTACGCTACCGCTTTGAGGAATATAGGCGATTTTCTTGTAATCCTTTTTGTCCATTGCAAGGTGGTGGTCGATATAAAACTTAACACTACCTGAGATAACTGTTAATAGGCCTAACATGGCCTTTAATAATGTAGATTTACCGGCTCCATTAGGGCCGACGATAGCCGCTAAGGAGCCGATGGGTACCTTCATATCTACGTCCCATAATACGGGTTTTGTCGTATAGGCTACGGTCATATCTTCAACTTCAACGGCCCATTCCATAGAGACCTCCTTTTATCAATAAGTGCTACTAGCTGATATTGCTAGTAGCACTTGTACTTACAATAACAAAGTAAATTTAAAACTATCTAAGTCCTATGTCCGAACTGTAACCAGACCTGTAAATTTACTTTGTCGTATTTAATTAAGTTAATCAAATTATTGTTTATTTAAGTGCTTTAGTGATGGTATCGATGTTGGCTTTCACCATACCGATATATGTGCCGCCTTCAGTGCCTTCAGAACCGAGGGAGTCGGAGTATAATTCGCCACCGATAGCAACGTTCCAGCCTTTAGCCTTAGCTGCTTCTTGAACGGCTTCAATGGTTTTGTGTGGTACAGAAGATTCTACGAAGATCGCTTTAATTTTGTGATCTACGATAAATTGAACAAGTTCATTCACATCTTGTGTGCCAGCTTCTGTAGCAGTACTTACACCTTGCAAACCTTTTACTTCAAAGCCATAAGCGCGAGCGAAGTATTGGAAGGCATCGTGTGCTGTTACGAGAACGCGAGATTCTTTAGGAATAGATTTTGCTTGAGTTTTGATGTATGCATCTGTTTCATCTAACTTAGTGAGGTATGCATCATAGCGTTTTTTGAAATCCTCTTTGTGAGCTGGATCTGCTTTAGCAAGACCTTCGTAAACCGCTTTGGCAGCAAGTTTCCAGTTAGCTACATCGAACCAAATATGAGGATCTTTAGTTTTTACGCCATCTTCTTCGTCAAAGTCGAGTAGAGTGGCTGGATCAATAGCGTCGGATACGCGGATAGTAGCTTTATTTTGTTTTGTTAAATTGTCGAAAATGGAACCCATTTTACCTTCTAAGTGAATGCCGTTGTACACCACAACATCTGCCTTAGACATAGTTGTTACATCGCCGGCGCTAGCTTGGTAGAGGTGAGGGTCTACGCCAGGTCCCATGAGTCCTTGGACGGATACATGGTCACCGCCAATTTCTTTTACTAAATCTGTTAACATTGTAGTAGTAGCTACAACATTTAATTTTTTCTGACTGTCTTGGGCTGCATCTTTTCCACAGCCTGCTAATACGAACAACATAAGTGCTAATGATGCGACGATTAGTAAGATTCGATTGACTTTCATAATAAACCTCCTTTTATAGGTACTGCGTTAAAAACTTTAGTTATCTTGTTAATTACCCTTATTTAAGCGGAAAACTAGCCGCTACTAACGTAGCGGCTAGTGGCAGTTATACGTTCTTCTGCTAAGGTCAAAATAATTTAGGGAATAAGTGCTTGTAGATGGTTAGGCCCAACGAGGGCAACGATACCAAGTACCATCATGACCTTCATTTGAATACGCTTTCTACGTCTCATGATGAACCTCCTTTGTGTAATTTTTTGTCATATCAACCTGATATGTAAGTCCGAACAGTTATCTTGAAATCAATATATCATAAATGAGAAAATTTATCAATAAGAATTTATTCTTTAAATATTCATCTTTATTTAGTATGATATTATGCATAGACAAAATGAATAAGGAGGCTTATTATGATTAAATTATTCCGATACACTGCTGCAGCTGTACTTGTTGCATCTTTCGGCATGTTAGGTAATTATACAGCTGATGCGGCAAAGTTCTTAGAATCTCCAAGAGAGGTTCATATTGTAAAACCTGAGTTGCCTGAGATTCCTCAAACGGCTACGGTGTCACCAGATATGCGCGTACGCTTCTTGATTGATAAAAAAGGAAATGTTAAAAATGTTTTCGTTGAACGTTCCTCTGGTTATGCTCCCGTTGATGACGCAGTAAAAAAAGCAATCATGCAGTGGAAATTCACACCTGCCATTGGTACGGATCAAAAGGCTCATGAATCTATTATTGGGATGACAATTACTCTGCCTAAGCATGCTGTAACAGCTAAATAAGGAGATAATGATGAATAAAGTGTTGCGTTGTACAATGTTGAGCGCATTGTTTGTAACTGGTTTGGTGGCCTCTGTATTGGCGGCGCCTTATCAACCTCCTACAGCGGTATCTACGCCAGCTGTAGACCAAGCGGTTCTTGCCGGTTATAGCGGTGCTGTTCGTGGTGCAGATGTACGTTTTACCATCAATGAAGACGGCTCTGTAGGGGATATTGAGATTGTAGCATCTAGTGGATCTAGCGCTGTTGATGCGGCTCTCGTTGAAACTATTTCTACATGGCGATTTAATCCTGCTACAGACTCTAATGGTAATCCGGTAGCATCTTCTAAAACTGAATATATTAATTTTTAATATCCAATAAAAGCACTCGTACATATCAGGTATGGGTGCTTTTTGTGTGAAATCTTAAGCTGATGCACTATTTGTGTAATCTACGTTTAATTGGATTGTAACCACAATTAATCAAAACTAGTTGAGAAATTTTTACAAAATAATAAAACTGTATCTATAGCTACTGAAAATTACTTTCAAAATGATATAATAAAATCATAATCATGAATTAGCCCTTGGAGGTATACACATATGAATCCATTAAAACAAAAGCTAGATATTAACAATGAACGCTACAGAATTATCGTGTCCGTGAAAGAAGATTATTTAGACGGAAAATTGTCCTTGGAAGAAGGCAATCGTATTTTAAAAGAAAAACTTGGCACTTGTACGCCTGATGAGTTTGCTTATGCAGAGCAAAGTTTAAAAGGTGTTTACAAGGATGAAGAGATCCTAGATAAGATGGATGACCTATTAAACTTGTTCGATGGCGTATTAGTACGCGCTCAAAATGAGTATCCTGAAAATCATCCGTTGTGGGTGTACTTAGAAGAAATCAATGCTGTTGAAAAGGTTGCTCTTGAAGCGGATGAATTGTTGAAGCAAGAGAAGTTTATTAAAAATCCATGGCTCGGTATTTTTGATTCTTTAGCGCAATGGAGAACGCATCTCTCTCGTAAGCAAAACCAACTCTATCCTATGCTAGAAGATCATGGTTTTGACCGTCCGACACGTATTATGTGGACCTTCGATGACGGCGTACGCGATGCTATCTCTGCATCCTATGCCTTGCTTCGGGAAGATAAATACGAAGAGTTCTTAGCATCCGTGCCAGAAACATTGGCAAAATTGCGCGATTTGAACTCCAAAGAGTTAGAGGTTTTATTGCCAACATCCTTTAAATTATTAAGTGATGAAGAGTTTGTGCGCATGAGCAAAAATGACCATGAAATTGGTTATGCTATCATCAATCCACCAGGTTTATACGTAGTGCCAGGCATCAATGATTCTGCAGCGCAACTAAATGCCAATAACTCCGGTCAAAACGGCGCTGTATCTAACGAATTCTTAAACGATTTAGCAGGCCTATTGTCTAAATATGTTGGTCCTGTAGGCAGTGCACCTGTTGGTAAAGATGCTGTATTAGACGTAGCTACTGGCAAATTGACCTTAGAACAAATCAATTTATTGTTCCGTCATCTTCCAGTAGATTTATCCTATGTAGATGAAAATGAACTCGTTAAGTTCTACAGTGATACACCGCATCGCATTTTCCCTCGCAGTGCTAACGTTATTGGCCGTGAGGTGAAGAATTGTCATCCAGCAAAATCTGTTCACGTAGTAGAAGAAATCGTTGAGAAGTTCCGTTCTGGTGAGCAAAGCCAAGCTGAATTCTGGATTAATAAACCAGGCTTGTTTATCTACGTTATCTACACGGCGGTGCGCGATGAAAATGGTAAGTTCCGCGGTGTCCTAGAAATGATGCAAGATTGCACTCATATCCGTGAGCTTGAAGGATCCCGTACATTGTTGACTTGGGATAAAACTGACTTTGTAGGCGATAGTAATAAAGAAAAATCCTTGGCTCAAGAGGCGGCAGAAGAGGTAGAGGAAGAACCATTAACAGCTGATGCAGATGGTCGATTCCATATCGATGCAAAAACGACGTTGTCTAATTTGATTAAACATAGTCCAGATATTGTAGATCATTTGATTTCTTTAAATCCTAAATTCGAGAAATTAAAAACACCTATGGTAAAAGTTATGGCTAAGGTGGCTACTATCAAGATGATTGCAGAGCGCGGTGATTTTGATGTAGATGATTTGATCGGTAAAATCGATGCATTCATTAATAAAAATAAGAAATAATTGAACTTTTAAATGTGAAAGAGGCAAGGTCTTAGGGCCTTGCCTCATTTTATTTTGTTATTAGTATTGTGCAGTGACTACGAACATTGAATCATATGCTGTTTACTTTGGTTGCAACATTAAGGAATAATTAGTTATCAATTTTTATTATTAGAGATGTGTTGCACTAATTCAAAATAAACATACAATAATTTCCCATAATTCATCTGTTTTGTGTATACAAATTTGATTGAAAAGGGTAAAATAGAAAATAATGAAAGTATTTACAAAAACAATATTTTCATATATTAATATACTTTTACATGAGAAATTACAAGATATTTAAAGGTGAGGATCTAGATACTATGTCTACAAGACGCGTTTGGAAGCAAAGTGAAATTAAAACAAACCCATTATTTTCTAAGATGCGCAGTACTATTGAAACTGCATTTTATGGGAACAATGTAACGCCTGTAACATCCGTTGCACAAGCGTATCAACTTGCCGCTGAAGAGCCAGGTGTTATCGTCCTCGATATGCCTGTATATAAACCATGCGAGCAAGGTTTGCCAACTGATGCAAAGGTACTAGTTACAAATGATGGTAAAACTACAGGTCGCTATGCAAAAGCTCGTCGTATTATTGGCGATGAAGGTATTGATGAAGTAGAACTTTCTAATATTGCACGTGATGCTGTGTATGATAGCCGCGATAAAGAGTGGCTTGCTGCTGAAGCTATTGTTGGTTTAGATAAAAAATTTACCGCTCGTGCTCATTTGATGATTCCAAAAGATCATGCATCTACTTTGTATTCTTGGATCATGAACTTCAAGTTCTTTGATGCAGCAGTAAAAGAATTCTACGATGATAGTTTAGAGATCCCAGAAGGTGATATCTACATCTACTCTGATCCAGATTATATTGTACCAGGTCATCCAGGTGGTCTTGCTATCTTTGACCCTGCTCATAACTGTGCAATGATTCTTGGCATGCGCTATTTTGGTGAGCACAAAAAAGGTACCCTTACATTGGCATGGTCCTTGGCAAATCGCCTCGGCTATGTTGCCTGCCATGGCGGTATGAAACGTTACAATCTTGATAATGGCAAATCCTATACTATCGGTGTATTCGGCTTGTCCGGTTCCGGTAAATCTACATTGACTCATGAAAAACATGATGGTCGTTATGACATCTCTATCTTGCATGACGATGCGTATATCATCAATACTGAGGATTTGAGTTCTATTGCTCTTGAACCTACGTACTTTGACAAAATGCAAGATTACCCTGTAGAACATCCTGCTAATGAATTCTTGTTAACACTACAAAACGTGGGCGTAACTATGGATGACGAGGGACGTAAGGTTGTATTAGCTGAAGACGTTCGTAATAATAATGGTCGTGCTATCAAATCTCAATTCTGGACAGAGAACCGCGTAAATTACGTAGACGAGCCAGTTAATGCTATTGTATGGCTTATGAAAGATAAAACATTGCCACCGATCCTCAAAATTGATGATCCTGTATTAGCATCTACAATGGGTGCCACACTTGCTACGCGCCGTTCTACAGCGGAAAAACTCGATGCTCATGTGGATCCAAATGCACTTGTTATTGAACCGTATGCAAATCCATTCCGTACATATCCATTGGCTCTTGATTATGAAAGCTACAAAAAATTGTTCTCTGAATGTGGCGTAGAATGCTACATTATGAATACAGGCTTCTTCTTGGACAACAAAGTTCCAAAAGAAGTGACTCTTGATTTGTTAGAACGTTTGGTAGAAGGCACTTTAGAATTCAAACCATTCTATAAATACCCGAACCTTGAGTATGTAGAGGTTCCTGGTTTTGAACCACCATTCCAAGTGCGTGAATACCATCACCAATTACACAAAGCTTTCGAATTCCGCTATGACTATGTAGAAAACCTTATTGGTCATAAAAACGAATTACCAGACGAAGTATTAGAAGTACTTAAAACACTAATGTAATCTCAAAATTTATTAACTCCTCAATATAATATTGAGATTGTCTAACTGCTCAAAGAAAAGGCCCTCCATATGGAGGGCTTTTTTGTTGTGCGTAAGTTATTATATTACTATGGCTCGTCATATATCTTGTATTTTGGTAATATATAGTTATAATAAAATCATAATGTTTTGTTATAAGGTGTTTCTATGGATATAAAAGATATTAAATACATAAGTACTATCGTTGAGATGGCATCGTTCTCTAAAGCGTCTAAAAAATTATATATTTCTCAGCCTGCGTTGAGTCAAAGTATTCGTCGTATCGAAGCAGAGTTAGGTGTTCCTATGTTTGCTCGTGATCGTACTAAGGTTGTGCCGACGGCTGCAGCGTTACAAATTGCAAAAGAAGGGATGCCATTAGTTCATAAAGTAGAGGCTTTAACACAGTCTATTATCAACCAAGGTACAGATGTGGCATATCACGTGCGAATTGGTTTGTCCCAGTTTTATGGTCATCATATGTTAGGTAAAACGCTAAAGAGCTTTCAAGAAATTGAACCATCTTGGGAGTTCCATGTGGTAGAAGGTGAATCTCATTTCCTAGAGCAACAGATTTGTGATGGCTTAGTTGACGTAGGACTATTCCCGACGCCTATTTATTCTCAAGCTCTTGAAAGTTATCCCGTACTTGATGAGCAAATTTTACTAGCTATTAGCGTAGAAAATAAAAAAGCCATCGCTATTGCGGACTCTCTCATGACGCCTGATGGTATTCGAGAAATCGCACCGTTTGGGCCGTTTCCGTTTATTCTTTTGCGAGAGGGTTTAAAGCTACGGTCTTTGGTAAACCGATTATGCCAAGCGGAGTCCTTTGTGCCTAAAGCGGTTATTGCATCAGAAACATTGGATACTTGTCGCTCTTTAGTAGAAGATGACTATGGAATTACTTTCTTGCCGAGTACGCTTAATAGTAAGAGGGATGAAGATAAGGTTAAATTTTATCCCCTTGCATCAAAACTTTGCTTCCGTCAATTAGTTCTTGTTGCAAGATCAGATAGAGCAAAACGATTCCATTTGCCTGAAGTGGCAAATATTATGCAGAAATTCTTATAAATTATACAGATGGCATATTGGAGTATTTAACTTTACTTACGAATAATAATTCATATAAAATAATATCTAAATATAGCATTCTATAGATAAAAGAGGTTAATTCCTGTATATTACAGGAATTAACCTCTTTTGCTTTGTGAAAGAAAACTGAAAATATCGAATTTGGTAAATATAGTAATTACAATATCTTTTGGCGGTAATGAGTCAAAAATTTCTCAAAAAAATAATTGACAAATGTCCTGTCAAAAAATATACTTAAAGTAGGTTAAAACATATTTAAGAGATAGGACTTAAAACCCACAAGTATGGTGGATTTAAAAAATAAAATAAAAGTAGAATATGTTTTCTTGTTATTGACAGCTGGCCTATGTAGGCCCCTAGGAGGTTTATTATGAATAAAGATGTGGAAAACAAAAACACCCATGACCACAGCCATGGCGAACATCATCATGAACATCATCATGACCATCATTGCCATTGTGGCGGTCATCATCACCATCATGGTCACGATCACGATCATCATCATGACCACGATCATCATCATGACCACGATCATGAACATGGTCACGACCATAGTCATGCAAAGGCTATGCCAACGGATAAATGGGTGCCACACACTCATGAACCAGGGGTACCACATGAACATGGCGTAAACGATTACATGAAAGCCGTTGCTGAGTATCGTAAAACATGGCCTACAAAACAAGATGTAATTGAACAAACACCAGATCCTGCGGTACGCGAAATGATTCTTCGCATGGAGCAAATCGGTTGTGATACAGTGTTTGACCGTTTCGACAAACAACAACCACAATGTACGTTCGGTATTGCTGGCGTATGTTGTCGAATTTGCTTTATGGGTCCATGTAAAATTACACCTAAGAGCCCTCGTGGTGTCTGCGGTGCTGATGCTGATCTTATTGTAGCTCGTAATATGACACGTGCAGCAGCTGGTGGCTTAACACAACATGGTGCACATGCTCGTGAAATTTTGATTTCTTTGAAAGCTGCTGCTAACGATCAATTGGATATCCCAATTTTGGGTGAAGAAAAAATTCGCACAGTATGTAAAGCTTTCAACATTCCTGAAGAAGGTCGTTCCTTAAAAGAAGTGGCTAATGACTTGGCAGATGTTCTATTAGAAGATTTGAGCCGTGCATTGCCTGGCGAATATAAAACAATTACAGCGTTAGCTCCAGCTGAGCGTCGTGAAGTTTGGAAAAACTTAGATATCTTGCCTATTTCTGCGTACAATGAAGCCTTTGATGCATACCATCGTACATGCGTAGGTACAGATGGCGATTGGGAAAGCAACATGAAACAATTCTTGCGTTGTGGTCTTGCTTTCACATTCACTGGTGTAGTGGCAGCGGACATCGCAACAGATGCATTGTTCGGTCTTGGTGGTCGTCGTACATCCAAAGTTAACATTGGTGCCTTGAAAAAAGGTTATGTTAACATCGCTGTTCATGGTCACTTGCCTACATTAGTATCCCAAATTTGTACAATTGGTGCCTCTGAAGAGTACTTAGAAAAAGCAAAAGCTATCGGTGCTAAAGGTATCCAATTCTACGGTATCTGCTGCTCTGGTTTGTCTAGCATGTACCGCTATGAAAATGTTATTCCATTGTGTAATGCTATCGGTGCGGAACTTGTACTTGGTACTGGCGCACTCGATTGCTGGGTAGCAGACGTTCAAGACGTATATCCTGCTATCATGGACGTAGCACGTTGCTTCAACACAAAAGTTATTACTACATCTGATGCAGCTCGTTTACCAGGTGCAGAACATATCGGTTACGATCATCACCATACAAACTTGTCTGAAACTAAAGAATTGGCTCGTAAAATTTTGGATCGTGCCCTTGAAGCGCATGAATTGCGCAAAGGTATGCCTGTATTCATTCCGCCATACGAAATCACTGCTGAAGTTGGTTTCTCTCCAGAATCCACTGTTAAACATTATGGTTCCTTCAAACCATTGGCAGAGGCTTTAAAATCTGGTAAAGTTCGTGGTATCGTAAACGTAGTAGGTTGTTCCAACCCTCGCGTTATCTACGAGAAAGCAACTGTAGATATCGTTGATACACTTATCAAAAATGGCTGTATCATCTTAACAAATGGTTGTGCGTCCTTCCCATTAATGAAACTTGGTTACTGTAATACAGATGCTATTAAGAAATGTAGCCCTGCATTGCAAGAGTTCTTGGGCGATGATCAACCGCCAGTATGGCATGTTGGCGAATGTGTAGATAATGCTCGTTCTTCCGGTATCTTTGCTGGTATTGCAGGTGAATTAGGTCTTAACTTACCACAAATGCCATTTGCAATGTCTAGCCCTGAATGGTCTAACGAAAAAGGTATCGATGCATCCCTTGGTTTCCGCTTGATGGGTATCAACTCTTACCACTGCGTTGAGCCACCTACACAAGGTTCTGATGCTGTTACAAAATGGCTTAAAGAAGACACTAAAGACATCTTAGGCTCTGTTATGTATGTAAATACTGATCCTGCTAAAGTAGCTGAAAAAATCTTAGCTGATATCGATGCTAAACGTGCTGCTTTAGGTTGGGCTGAAGTAAAATAATATAATATAAACAAAAGATCCTCTCCATAATCCTCCACCGCCCAGATCTGTTCCTTTGGAACAGGGGCAAAGTCGGATTCTGAAGAGGGTCTTTTTTATATAGGGAGAAAACACAGAGCAAAGTCGGACGTACTGAGAGGGTTATTTCATTAGAGGTAAACTCTAAATTAGTAAATCTAAATGATGAGTTTTATTTTCTACGTTTTAGCCTAATTAACTAATAATTATTCATGAAAGAATAAAAGCGTCAGGCAGACCTGACGCTTCATTTTTTTATCAAAAGCTTATTAACTTAATCTATTACATCATTTATAACTCTGCTATACTAATAACAGGAGTCATTGACGTGAGTTAGGTTCATCACCGAAAGGTGGTGATACTATGAGTAAATTCGAGAAGGTTTATATAATTCTTTTTGTAATTTCCATAGTTGTATCTATCTTAAGTTTATTCAAATAAACTTAAGAAACGCCTAACGTAATAAGTACTGGTAATACTTACACGTTAGGCGCATCTCGTTTTACTAATTTTTAGATGAGCCTAACGCTCGCACACGTCAATGACTCTCTTTATGTTTATAGTATACCTCAATAACAACATAAAAACAACATAGGTATATAGTAACTTATAGTACAATAGTTTCGCCATCTTCAGGCACTGCTACATGGCTTTCAATGTTGGTGCCTTTGATAAATTTGCGCACATCCTTACGACTTGTTGCAGTATGATTAACTGTATCCATGTGAACCGCAATAATTTTAGCATCTGGTTTGCGTACCACCATGCGGCCAATATCTTTTGTACCCATAATAATACTATCTTCAAAGCCTAAAACTTGAGCATATCCAGTGTTCATAATAATAACGTTAGGGTCGAAGCGAAGGAGGGCCTTCTCTACATCACTTGTCCAAACTGTATCGCCTACAAGGTACACAGTTGGTTCGTCTGCTGTTTCAAAAATAACGCCCATCGCATCGCCTGCTAATGGTGCGAGAACTGGATTTGCATACATTTCTACCGTGCCGTGGGAGCCACCTGTTTTTCTTAATGTGATACCATTAAACTCTAGACTTTCAAAAATGATGCGTACATCATTAAAGCCTTGTGAAGTAATAAGTTCTTTGTCCGCTGTATTTTGTACAAAAATAGGAAGTGATTTTGGAATAGCATTAATTGCCGTATCATCCCAATGGTCAAGATGTGTGTGTGTGACTACCACTGCAGTTACATTGCTTAATAGATTGTCCATTGATAGAGGTAAATCAACCATAGGCATTCTTTGTTGATAGTTAAATGTTCCTTCAAAGCCAGGATAAGTATCTTTTGGTGCTAAAAATGGATCAATAAGGAATGTTGTATTTTTTATTGTTAATTTTCCTGTAGCATTTCGAATGTGAGTATATTGTGTCATAGTTATCTCCTTAATTAAATTATTGTCGATCTAATTGAATAGATTATTATTTGTAATCTCTAGAACTAGTATACCTTGTTTTGTTATACTAGTCTCAACAATAATTAACACTATGTTTATTAATAGACACATTGTATAAAAGTGTCTATGTTGGAGGTTATATGATAACTCGAAAAGAAATGACACGTATGTTGTTAAAAGAAGGCTTGCTTAGTTGTTTAGCAAACAATTCTTTTGAGTCTGTAACAGTAACATCGTTGTGTAAAGCTTCGGGTATAACTCGTTCTACTTTTTATTTACACTATAGCAATATCATGGAAATTGTTGATGATTTAGTGGATGATGCAATTTCCTATTCACGCCCAGGAATGGTAGATAATAATAATTTACAAATTATAGCTAAAGCCTTATCAGCTGCTTCTAATTCTGTTTCGTTGAGAGAAGCATACGATTCTATTATTGATAGATTGCCATTATGTCAGCGTATTATACGACATAAAAAGTATTTACCTTTATTTTTAGATGAACAAATTTCAGAATATGTATTACAACGCATTATAGGGAGTGAAAAAGATCGGCAAGGGCTCGTTATGGCAGAAGCACTTGGGATTTCATTTGATGTAGGTGTATCGGTTTTTGTATTCTTAGTACACGGATTATATGCTATTAATAAAGAATATAAGTGGACTCAGAGTGATGAGTGGTTAGAAGCTCAGAAAGTTATTTTTGAACTCGTTTATCGTGGTTTACAAAGCAAATAGAATTCATACTCGTATATGTTTTGTCCTATAACCCTATGTTTTAGTATTCTATGAAGTTTTTAGACAACGAAAAAAGGACTCCATATGGAGTCCTTTTTTCATGTAAGGGGAGTGTTAGTATTAATATCAAATGAACCATGTATTTAAACAAGTAGTAGGTTTGGGGTTAGTATTACTTGTCGGGAGATAAATACACGTATGGTAACCAGGGAATTGTTACCTCTATTTATCATTTGATGTAGTTATTATAAAAACAATAAATGAGTTAAAAATGAAGATATTTAATAAATTGCTTTAAATTTCTTATATTTCTAAAAAACTTCGTAATTTAGTTTAATTATTGTTGATAAATATGGGGCAATTTTGGTATTATATATAAAGGAGAAGTTGTATATTTTATAAAGGTTTAATGCCATTAAGCTTTTATAAAGTATACAGCTCTATAGCATGAGAGGAGCAGTCATATGAGTAAAATATTAACCATATTATCGCTTTTGTGGCTACTCAGTATAGGGGGGACTGCTTACGCAACGGACTGGTACTATGTTGGACCAGATGCATCAGGAAACCAATTATTTATTGACAACGATAGTGTACAAAAGAGTGATTATGATGCACTTTTGTGGCTGCGAGTCAATGAACTGGGTGGCGACGAATTGCGGTACAAAGTTTATATCAGTAGATATAATAGAACCATGGAAACATTGAAGGTTGATGCGTACATGGCAGACGGGACGCCGTATGAAAATGTAGAATTTAATGAAAACCCTGAGCCTATTGAGGGTAATACTAATGGGCATGCTATTTACAATTTATTATGGAATTAAAAGAACCATCTAGCACAGCAATCTAGATGGTTCTTTTTATGTGTAAAATATTTATAAATCCTTAGGAATATTATTTATATACTACATTCTCAGAACACTGAGAATGGTATATACATGAAGTGATTAAACTTGGGCAGAATTACGACTCAATTCTAAGTCTTGAATCATTTGAAGATCGTCTTGAGGAGAGCGACCGCCCGTTGTTAAGTAGCCACCAACCATGATACCGTTTAGGCCACCTTTTAAAGCGTAAGCTTGTAAGTCACGAAGATTTACTTCACGACCGCCAGCTGTACGAATCAATGCGTTTGGCAAGATGAAACGGAATACAGCGAAGGTACGTAAAATATCTAGAGGACGTAATGCTTTATTACTTTCAAATGGTGTACCTTTAACAGGATTCAAAATGTTTAATGGCACGGAGTCAATATGTAAACGTTTAAGCTCGAATGCCATCTCTACGCGTTGTTCTAATGTTTCATTAAGACCAAGGATGCCGCCAGAGCAAACTCGAATACCTGCTTTTTGAGCATTATCGATGGTAGACATTTTATCTTCGTAGGAATGGGTTGTACAAATATCTGGGAAGTGGCTAGGTGCCGTTTCGATATTGGAGTGGTATCGAGTCACACCGACTTCTTTTAATTTGAGAGCTTGTTCGTAAGTTAACAAACCAAGAGAACAGCAGATTTCGAGGCCAATTTCGTTTTTGATACGGTCTAATACGCGAATGATTTGGTTGAATTCATCTGGGTTATTAGTATTACGACCACTCGTTACGATAGAAAAACGAATAGCGCCGGCTTCTTTAGCTTTACGCGCCGCATCGAGAATGCTTTCATCATCCATGAACGGATATACTTGAACACCTGTTTCGTGATGGGCAGATTGGGCACAGAATTTACAGTTTTCAGGACATTTGCCGGATCGTGCATTAACAATGGCGCATACATCCACTGAATTGTCATTGAAATGCTGGCGAATTTTATCAGCCATAGCAAGTAAAATCATAGTGTCATCGTCTGACGTATGAATCAGCTCGATTGCTTCTTCCTTAGTGATTTCGCCGCCGTTCATAATGCGGTTGGCAATAGTAAGGATTTTTTCGTATGTACCCACTTGGGATGGTTGTTGGTCTGTAGGCAAAGCCATAATAGCCTCCTAGAATTGTTAACTTAATAAAAACATAAAATATTGACAATCTGATTGTAAACCTTCGTGCATAAATTGTCAACCAAATGTATTTATTGGTTAACATAGTTAGATCTAGGTTGCTATAAATTTACTTTGAATCCCCTTTTATGAGAAAAATATGTGATTATCTTATAATTTATATTTATTAATAATTTTGAGAAATTTATTTTAACTATATCTTTTTTGGGCTAATTGATAGCTATTTTTAACTTATCTTTAACGTTTTGTAGTATAATAGACTATTGTAATTACTATATATAACTATAATAAAAGTACTAATACAAGGAGTGGATATAGATGCAGCCGTTTCGATTTATACACTGTGGTGATCTGCATTTAGGGGCACCCTTTCAATATGCTACAGGTATTAGCCGCGCCGTTGATCGCGCCGTGAGCGAAGCTACCTATGTAGCCTTTGATACAATCATTGACACTGCTATCGATGAGCATGTTCATGCCGTTGTCATAGCTGGTGATATTTATAATAGCGAAGACCATAATTTAGAGGCTCAAGTGCGCTTTGTGCGCGGTATGTATCGTTTGGCAGAGCATCGCATTGCAGTCTATATGGTACAAGGTAATCATGATCCTGCTGAAAGCTGGAAGGCGCAACTGCAAATGCCAGATAATGTACATGTATTTTCTAGTGAACAAGTACAACGCTTCCCGCTCATCGTTAACAATATTGAAATTGGTGGCGTTTATGGTATCAGTTGTGGTCATGGTAATGAAAGCGAGAATTATGCTCGTCAATATCGTGCTTTTGAACGGGATGAGTTTTCTTTGGCTGTCATGCATGGCACAGTAGGTTCTAGTGTAGGCGCCGAAAATCACAATGTGACTGGTCCGTGTAATTTGACGGATTTAGCTGAGGCCGCAATGGATTATTGGGCTTTAGGACATATTCATAAATCCCAAATTCTCAGCGAGGAACCTCTCGTTGCATATGCCGGTAATCCTCAAGGCTTACACCGTAAAGAAATAGGCCCTAAAGGGTGCTATTTAGTTTCTGTATCTCACAATGGTCATTGTGAACCGAGATTTATTGAAACTAGTGCCATTCGTTTTGAGGAAATCAAAATTGATATTGCGGGTATGCAAAATGAATCTGATTTATTGGAAATTTTGCGCCATAAGAAAGAAAACTTGCGCAAGCAGTACAAGAAAAATATTTTGCTATCCATTGTTCTCAGTGGTACTGGCCCGCTACATCGCCTATGTACACAAGAGGGCGTGCGCAATTTGTGGCTTCAAGAGTCTCAAAGTGAAGAAAAAAGCAAATCTATATTTGTCATGCCTTATCGCATTATCTCCAATACGCGCCCTAGCATTAATTTAGCGGAGCGCCGTTTATTATCCGATGTAGTAGGCGACTATCTGCGAGCTTATGACGATATGGTGGAGGGGAATGCTGTACAGACGGCACGCCAAATTTTGGCTGATCGTCCTGAGTTTAAACGATTAGGCGTATATGCGGATGTATTGAGCGATGAATTATTAATGCGTGCTTTGAAACGTTGTGAAATAGAAGGTGTTACTGTATTGATGGGGGCTAATGATGAACATTAAACGCATACGATTTGATGAATTTGGCCCGTATCGTGATTGGTCTTTCACAACGGGTAACAATGGGGTTCAGCTCATGTATGGCCCTAATGAAAGCGGTAAAACATCGCTGCTTGAAGGGATGCGTACCTTATTATTTGGGGGCACTCATAAGGCCTATGGTCCTATGACTGGCGCTCTCGAGGTGGAACGCAATGGTGAAAGCTACTATATTGGCCGCAAAGGCAGACAGCTAGACTTTTACAGTCCTGGAAATCCTGCTATCCATGAAGAGCCTGCTCAGTATTGGTGGCATGGAATTGATAAAAAGACATATAATCGCATCTTTGCATTGACCTTAGAAGACTTGCAAGGCCTTGATGTATTGCAAGAGGTAGAGGTTCGGTCTCGTTTCTTTGGCGCTGAAGGGGGCGAGCATTTAGGCTCTGTCGTAAAGGATGTGGAAAAAGGAGCCACCGATTTACTCGTAGCATCCTCAAACGGCAAACGTCGTATTAATGTATTGATGGATGAGCTGAAGGAAAATCGCCAAAAGCTAAGTCAATTGGCAGAGCACGAAGCACAATATGTGGAATTGCAGAAAGCCTTTCACAGTTCGGAACAGACGGAAGGTGAGTTACAAGGTCAGTTGCAGGAGTGGAAGGAATACCGCGATGGCGTAGATGTAGTGTTGCGCGCATGGGATACGTATCGCCGCAGTGAAGAGGCGCGTATGCACATGCAGCAGTACAACAGTGAACTCGCCTTGAGCCGCGATGAGTTCCTTGTGATTGATGAGGATATCAAACGAGCTCGTGACAATATGCAACTATGGCAAGAAAAGGAAGCGGCGTTAATGCCAGCTAACTTTAGCCCCGATAGTCCGTTTGGTACCTATGGTCAAGATATTGAGGACCTCATTCAACAAGGTGCTAAGTGGGAACAATTACGCCGCGAGTGCGAAGAGGGTGATGCGTACATTCATAAGGTACGCGAGCAACTAGAGTACTCTCGCAAGATGTATTCGGCATGGCGTGATGATGAGCCGATGGCTGAGGATGTTAACTGGTTTGAAGGTGAACGCTTAGCCAGTCGTCTACGAACTGCTAAAGATCAATTGTTGCATTGGCAGGACCGCAAGCCTGCAGAGGCTTCTGATGACCTTCCAACAGCTAACCTTGAAGGGGCCTCTTTGCCAAATTATAGCGAAGAAGAGTTGGCAAAAAAAGAACATCTCGAACGTGAGTTAGAGTTAATCTTAATGGACATAGATCGAGTGACTGCAAAACGAGATAGTTATGGTCCAGATGCTCAACCGACGAATTTACCAAAATGGTTACAACGCATTAGCGGCATAGGTGCTGTTATTGGCGTATTGCTTGTGTTAGCAGGATTATTAGTTCTTGAATCTGTACTCTATACTATTGGGGGCTTTATCTTATTGATTCTGTCTATGGCGCTATTCTGGTATGCTACGTGGAGAGCTCATAATGGTAATTCCGATGTGTCTAAATTGAACTATGAGTTACAAATCTTATCCTCTCGTAGATCCGATGTAGAACATCAGTTAGAAGCGTTGATTAAGGCAGCTACACCAGTCATTAGCCCTGTGCCATCTTTAGAAGGGGCAGCTCACCTTGACCGATGGATTCAAGAAGGCCATACATTGCAAGGTATTTATGATGAAGCCCTTGCGGCTTGGCAGTCTTGGTTGCCTCAAGGGGCGGCGAAGAGCCTCACAGAAGATGATTTCTTCGGCCTCAAGCAAGAGTATGATCAATATCATGAACAGTTGCGGACTATTGAAGGTTACGAGAAGCGTTTAGCAGAGCATAAAGAAGGGTTACGCGTTATTGAAGACCAAGCGATGACTTTGTGGTATAACCTTGGTGTGGAGGCGCCTGTATCTCCAACTGAGCTTAAACGCATTTACAACCAATATAAAAACTTCCAACAAAATAAAATCGTATGGGAACAAAAGGAAGCACAACGCAAAAGCTTCCGCAACGAATACGATAATTGGCATCGAAAGGAAAAAGAATTACTCCTTCGCCAAAAAGAATTACTCCATAAAGCTGGTATGGAAAGCTCTAACGAGTACCGTCAACATCTTATTGATGAGGACCAATACAAACAGTGGCAAACCATTTACAAGCAAAGTCAGGTACAACTAGATTTATTAGCACCTGATGCGGAGAATAAAGACTTGTTCTACCGTCGTTTGCGAGAAGGTAATAAAGATAATTGGCTTGATGAATTGGCTCATTCCGAACGGGAGATGGCATCTATCGAAGATAAATTAGCTACCTTGTACGAGCGTCGTGGTCAAATTGTGGAGGCTATGCGCGCTCTTGGATCTGACCAAGAGCAACAGCAAATGTTGCAAGAGCGCGAAGCTCTTCAAAGTGAATTAGAGGCTGCCTTGGAAGACTGGGCTACACAAGTTTTGATGAGCCACTGCATGGATAAAGCACAACAATCTTACGAGCAAGAAAAACAGCCTCACATGCTTGAACTAGCATCCTCTTATATAGAACGTTTGACTGGTGGTATCTATACCTTTGATATACTCGGCATCAACGAAGGGGTTGCTCTTGTTAACGGCAATGGAGAGCGATTAGAGCTTAAGTTCTGGTCTAGCGGCTTAGCTGACCAAGTATACCTAGCGTTGCGCTTGGCACTGGCAAAGGTATTCTCATACCAAGTTGAGTCCTTGCCGATTATCTTAGACGATATCCTTGTGCGTTTTGACGAAAACCGTCAACGCAGTGCTTTGGAACTATTGGCTGAAATTGGTAAGAACCAACAAATCTGGTTATTTACTTGCCAACGTACTGTATATGATATGGCTCAATCTATTACTGGTATTGATCGGCATAGATTAAGTCGCAGTTAACTTAAAATCCCTGTGGAGGCTTTTAGCTTTCACAGGGACTAGTAAAGAATAAAATCATGTAAGAGGTTGTAACTAAAATAACTGTTTTAGTTATGTAACTGTGTTAGTATACATTTAGAAAGAAAGGGGTTGAACACTTGAATACAGCATATTTGGACATGATCCAAGGGAAGAACCCTGGTGTGACGCCTGTGTGGTATATGCGACAAGCTGGTCGTAGCCAAGCGGAATACCGCAAAATTAAAGAAAAATACACTTTATTTGAAATTACAAAAGAACCTGAATTATGTGCTCGCGTTACGGAGTTACCTGTTAAGGAATACGGCGTTGATGCGGCCATCCTTTACAAGGACATCATGAGCCCTATGGTGGCCATGAATGTAAATGTAGAACTGAAAGCTGGCGTAGGGCCTGTTTTTAGCACGCCTATTCGCTCTATGGCTGAGGTAGATAAATTAGAAGCCTTTGATCCTACAAAGGTGGATTATATTGCAAAGACAATTACGTTGTTAACATCTGGCATGCTCGACGTACCGCTCATTGGTTTCTGTGGTGCGCCGTTTACGATTGCGTCCTACCTCATCGAAGGGGGCCCGACGAAGAATTATAATAAAACTCGGGGTATGCTCATTGGTGCGCCTGACGTATGGGATGCGTTGATGACAAAATTGGCGGACATGTCTATTGCGTACTTGTCCATGCAAGCCGAGGCAGGTGCTAATGCGCTACAAATCTTCGATTCTTGGGTAGGTGCTGTTAATGCGGACCAATATAAACAAGGGATTTATCCTCATATGGAACGCATTATCAAGACGGTAAAAGCAAAATACCCTCATTTGCCTATGGCGATGAATGGTGTTGGTACAGACCATTTAGTATCTATTTGGTCTCATTTGCCACTTGATGTGATTGCTCTAGATTGGCGTAGCTCCATCGTTATGGCTAACGAGCGGGGCGTAACACAAACGGTACAAGGTAATCTTGACCCAGCATATCTATTCGGAGATGAAAAAACATTGGCCCGCGAAGTGGACCGTATCTTGCTCGAAGGCATTCGTTATGGTCGCCATATCTTCAACTTAGGTCATGGTGTATTCCCAGAGGCAGATCCTCAAAAACTCCATTGGTTAACGGACTATGTCCATGAACGTAGTCGTGAGCTGTGGGCTCAAGAGGGTTAAAGTAGTGGAAGTAGAGAAAAAAGGATTATTATTTCTATCCTATGGAAGTCCTTCAAGTAAGGAAGATCTAGTGCCGTATATGACGAGTATTCGTCATGGCCGCGTGCCCACTGAAGGGGAGATTGCAAATCTTACACGTCGCTATGATGTGATAGATCAATGGTCTAATTTAGAGTTGCAAACTATGGCAGAGCGTCAATATAAAACGTTGATGACTTTATTGCCAACTATGCCATCAGCTGTTGGTTATTTACACATGAAACCATCTATTGCAGAGGCAGTAGACTCTTTAGTTCACCAAGGGGTAGAGCATATTATCGCTATCGTGACGGCTCCATTTTTTACATCTCTTGGTACGGGTGCTTATGAAAAACAAGTGCAAGCAGCTATTGGTAATCATGGGGCTGTAACATTCGATTTTATTCGGTCTTGGTGGGACCAACCGGCTTTTACAGAATACTGGAAAAAAGCAGTCGTAGATTGTGTGAATGCGACTGAAGATATATTCGTTATTTTTAGCGCTCATAGCATACCTCTTATCGATAATCACGGCGGTGATTCTTATGTATTCGCCTTACATGAAAGTGCCAAAGAGATTGCAGAGCATTGTAAGTTATCTAAGTGGACAGTGGCGTGGCAGAGTGCGGCTCCTCACGGGCAATGGTTAGGCCCTACAGTGGAAGAGGCTATCGACCAAGCTTTACAGACTGGTGCCGCGCATATTGCTTTCGTGCCCTTTGGCTTTGTAAGTAATCATGTTGAGGTCCTATACGATAATGATGTAGAGTGTAAACAGCTTGTTGAAAATGGGGGCGCAATGTATTTGCGGGCACAGATGCCGAATTGTAATGAAACATTCTTACAAGCCATGGCGAGTGCAATAGTAGAAAGGATTCATTCGTGAACGTAACAATTGTGGGCGGTGGCCTAACAGGGCTAACAGCAGCTTATTATCTAGGCCATGCTAAGCCAGAGTGGAATATCACTCTTTACGAACAAGCACCACGATTTGGTGGGAAAATACAAACACAACGAGTTGATGATTTCGTTGTAGAACTCGGTCCAGATTCTTATTTGGGCCGTAAAACTGAAATGACAGATCTAGTACACGATTTAGGTTTAGGTGATACCCTTGTATCTAATGAGACGGGGCAAGCCTTTGTATATGATGAGGGATCAATTCATCCAATCCCAGGGGGCTCTATCATGGGCATCCCTACGGAAATGATGCCTTTTGTGAAAGCAACGCTCATTTCTTGGTCTGGCAAATTGCGTGCTGGCTTAGATTATTTCAAGAAGCCTTATGAGCTCGATGAAAATGGTGATGTGTCTATTGGTCATTTCTTTCAATACCATTTAGGTCAAGAAATGATGGATAAGCTTATCGAACCACTATTAGCTGGTATCTATGGTGGTGATATCTATAAAATCAGTCTATTGTCTACATTCCCTCATTTTATTCAAGTAGAACAAAAATATGGGAACATGGTAAAAGGGATGATGGCGGCTAAGATGGGACACTCAAAGGCGGGCGTCTCTAAGGCTGCCAAAGGTGCCGTAGCAGAAGGCGATGTGCCACGGGCTGGTAAAGGTATCATGACAGACCGTCAATTTGAAAGCCATGAAGCAAAGTCCACTAAGGCTCAAGCGGATATGGCGAGCCGTAAGGGGACTGCTGCTCAATCTGGTATGTTCCGCCAGTTAACAGGTGGTCTTGAAAGCGTGATTACCGCTATTGTTGATGCTATGCCTAGTAATGTGCACTTGTATACAGGTACGTTGGTTTCTAATATTCGATATATTGAAGGTATGTATGCTATTGATGTGGTGAACTCTGGAAACGATACTTGTGGCTGTCAATCTAATTCTAATTCCATTAAAACTGACTCTATTAATGCTGAGAACAGGGTAGAAGCTAGTGATTCTACTACAGATTCAGCTATAGAGGTACTTCTTGATAAAGCTCCTGCTATGGCGGATCATGTGATTATCGCGACACCGCCTGCCACATATACGCAATGGTTTAAGGATGATTCGGGTTTTGATTTCTTGCGTTCTATGGAGCAATCAAGCTGTGCTATTGCTATTATGGCCTTTAATAAAAGTACCTTTGATGGCGACTTAAAGGGCTCTGGACTGTTGATTACTCGTAAGACAGACACACCGCTTACAGCGTGTACCATTCTAAATCAAAAATGGCCGCAAACAACGCCTGATGATAAAGTGGTATTGCGCGTCTTTATCGGTAAGCCAGGCAATGATGTGGTAGAACAATATAGTGATGAAGAACTTTCAGAATTAGCAGTCGAAGAAATTCAACACATTATGCGTTTCTCTGCTAAGCCTGAATGGGTGCGCATCAATCGCCTCATTCACTGCATGCCGCAATATAATGTAGGGCATCGTGCAGGTATCAAGGCTGTACGTGAACATGTAGCTGAAAATTATCCAAATTTACACCTCATAGGTACGCCATTTGATGGCATCGGTATTCCTGACGGCGTAAAACAAGCAAAAGAATTAGTGCAAACCCTTGTAAATGAGAAGTGAAATCGAAAACTAACTTGAAAAGACTCCATATGCTATAATAGTATATGGAGTCTTTTCGATTCCTATTGCAATAAAACTATATCATTTTAATAGAATCACCATAGATAGGAGTGATCATAATGGGAAAAGCAATCCCTACAGTAGAAGGTTGGCATAGCCAACACATGGTATTTACCATGGATTTTAGCGCATGGAACTGTTTTACAGCTGATGAAAAAGCAGCAGCGCGCAACGAATTAAAAGCATTCTTAGCAGACCTTGAAGCTACACATCAAGCTAAAGAAGGTAGCTATGCATTCTATGATTGTAATGGTGCAAAAGGGGATTTAATCCTATGGATCCTTGGGCCATCCCTTGAATACTTAGCACAAGTAGAACGCAAGTTCCGTCGCCTTGCAATTGCTAGCGTATTGGTACAAACGTACTCTTATACATCTGTAACAGAAGTAAGTGCTTATGTTAAGGCTAAACTCGATACAGAAGAAGTTAACCAAAAACTTTACCCTCATGTACCACGCGACAAATACATCTGTTTCTACAATATGTCTAAAAAACGTGAAGGTGATGATAACTGGTTCATGTTGCCACCTCAAGAACGCGGTATGTTGATGAAATCTCACGGTGAACTTGGTAAAACATATTTAGATGTTCTATCAGAATTCACTACAGGTGGCTGTGGTCTAGATGACTGGGAATGGGGTATTACCATCTTCAGTAACGACGATATCCAATTCAAAAAAATCGTATACGATATGCGCTTCGAAGAAGCCAGCGCAAGATATGGCATCTTCAGCGACTTCTACGTTGGTACCATCATCGACGATGCACTATTAGAAGAAATCTTTGGATAATAAAAGAGCCTGCTGCAGCAGGCTCTTTTATTATTTAATTCATATATATAGATAAATAACTGCTTATTGTATCGTATATTTGTTCAGATTATAATACTATTAAGGTAGTCAGCGAGGTTGGGTTTCTAAAAAGCAAATAGCCCTCCGTTACCATGCGTAATTAGCTAAACAGAAAGGCCATTTCCTATATGTTTTGTTTTTGAGATGCGCCTGACGTTCCTACTCGTCTGACTATCTATTTATATTATAGAGATAAAGATATATATCGTCAAATTAGAATGAATGGACTGCTTGGCAGTCCATTTTTTCTTCCCTCCAAAATGAAGGCTATAATTTTTTATAGAAAATTTGCTGTTCGTATTGAACTTGTACTGCGTAAAATATAATTCACTATATCTGAGCATCTTATTTACAACTATATTTTTATAAAAGAGAACCCCGCATCGATCCGACTTACGAGGTCAAGGCCCTAGGCCGCAGACCTGATACGTATGGAGGAGAGATGCGGGGTTTCTTTTATCACTTAGTTTAGAAAAGTGAATTATATTTTGTTGTACCGTCCAGTGAACGTAAATTTTCTGTTTCCAGAAAATTATACGTTCATATTGGCTGCTTTACGCACATAGAACCAGTAGCACACTACTACTGTTAGAAGGTTGAACACAAGTAATGCAACGAAAGCTGGGTAGATACTACCGAATGTAGTATATGTGAAACCGAAGATTTTAGGTGTAATGAAGGCACCGTATGCAGCCACGGCAGCAACGAAGCCTGTGATCAAAGAGGATAACAACGGATTGCCAAATACGTGTGGAATCATACGGAATGTAGCACCTGTTGCGAAACCACAGCATACGAAGGTCAATACGGACATCGCAAAGAAGAATGGGAAGTTGTGCATGTTGACACCAACTGGAATCAATGTAGTAGTAACACATAAAGTAATAAGGCTGATGAAAGTAACCTTTGTGCCGCTGTTAATTTTATCGGCTAACCAACCGCCTACAGGGCGAAGCGCACCTGCTACAAGAGGACCAACAAATGCGATAGAAGCAAATGGAACTTCAGGGAATTCTTTACCTACTAATAGGCCAAGTGCTGCAGCATAACCAGAGAAAGCACCGAAAGAACATGTATATAACAATGTAAGTGCCCACGTGTGTTTGTTGCCAAAGATTTGAACAAGGTTTTTAGGATTTGGTTTTTCTAGTGGTAAGTTATCCATGAAACGCGTCATCAATGCAAGGATAACAACGAGTGGTACAATCCACATGAAAGCTGCATTGGCAAGGTATACTGCATTACCTTTAATGATAGCTGGTGTTACACCAAATACGCTACCTAGTGCAGCAGAGCCCATAGCAAATGGAGCTAAGAAGTAGATTACGGAGATACCAAGGTTACCAACACCACCGTTGATACCAAGGGCTGTACCTTTTTCGGATTTAGGGAAGAAGTTGCCAATGTACGCCATGGAGGACGAGAAGTTAGCACCCGCTAAACCGATAAGGGCCGTTAAGATCATGAATGTCGTATAAGAAGTCGTTGTATCTTGTACAGCAAAGCCGAGCCATACAACAGGAACTAATAAGATAATTGTGGAAATAAATGTCCAGTTTTTACCACCGATTAATGCTGGCATGTAGGTATATACAAAACGTAATGTAGCACCAACAAGACCTGGCAAGGCCGCCAATGTAAATAATTGATCGGTAGTGAAATTAAAGCCTGCGCCGTTGAGTTGCGCTGCAATGGTAGCCCACAAGTACCATACGCAGAATGAAAGTGTTAATGCAATCGTGGATATAACCAAATTTTGTTTAGCAATTTTTTTACCAAACTTTTCCCAAAACTCTGGATTTTCTGGTTGCCAATTAGCCACAATTTCGCTACGGCTTGCCCCTACTTGAGGCATTTTTAGTTCGCTCATTTTGAACTTCTCCTTACTGAAAAACTATACATGCAATGAAGACATAATAGATACAATTTGGGCCCCATATATATATAAATTAAATTCATTATACGGAGTTTATAAAAAATACTCAATTTATTTATGGAACTGCGTTATAATTATTGTATCGTGTAAATTTTCAATGTCTTATATCACAATTATATTATATAGTGTAAAAATTTTTGTGAATGTGACATAAAACACACATATTTTGAAATTAATAAGTTATAATAATCTTACGTATACGATAAAGTATATAAAACATGTACTTTTACTATAAATAGATTAGTATAACTAATGGATTTTGTGTTAAAAGTAACATGGAGCGGTGATTGTATGGATCAAAAGTTAATTAATCAATTGCTTGCTTTGCCGGGGGAGGAACTACATCTTAAAAAAGGTGAATTTCTCTTCCATGAGGGGGACAAGGCAGAATACTTTTACGTAGTAGTGAAAGGTAGAATGAGCATTAAGAAGTTCGAAGCTAGCGGACACATTTTTGCGGTGCGCCTAGTGGGACCGAATAATGTTATAGGTGAAGTTCCTTTATATGAGGAGAACACAAAAACATATGTGTTCAACGCTATTGCTCGGGAGGACTGCTCTGTTTATTGCATTCGCTATGATTTGTTAGAAGCAGCCATTGCAAAAGACCATTCGTTGTCTATTGCGATGATGAAAATCTATACTCTGCATATGCGACGACAACAGGCAAAATACCGAGACTTGCTGTTATACGGCAAGAAGGGAGCATTTTACTCTACCTTGTTGCGCTTGGCCAATAGTTATGGTGTAAAGCGCGAAGATGGTATCTTTATTGATATCGCTTTAACAAATCAAGAGCTAGCTGAATTTGCTGCCACATCAAGAGAAAGTTTGAATCGCATGCTAAGTGAGTTGCGTAAGTTGGGCTATGTAGCCTATGATAAACACCATCTAGTAATCTGTGATTTTGATGCTTTAATCGGGTTGCTTGATTTAGAGGTTGATATGATTGACCCTAATATTAGTAATATCGAATAAAAGGATTATCTCCCTTGTGTTAGTTCAGCTAGCACAAGGGATTTTTTGTAGTTTTGAAGGAGGACACGAGATGAGCTTGTTGTCTCAAAAGTTTAAGTTTCTTCGCAAGAAGGACGTATCTCCAAGCGGCCATCAAATAACTGAAGATGGCGGTCGCGAGTGGGAAAATTTTTATCGTGACCGTTGGTCTTACGATAAAGTTGTCCGCACAACGCATGGCGTAAACTGTACAGGTTCTTGTAGCTGGAATATTTACGTTAAAAATGGTGTTGTTGCATGGGAAAACCAAGCGATTGATTACCCTGAAACACCTGATGATATGCCGGATTACGAACCGCGTGGGTGCCCTCGTGGTGCGACTTTCTCTTGGTATCTCTATAGCCCATTGCGCGTAAAATATCCATATGTACGCGGTGAATTGGCTGAGCTTTGGAGAGAAGCGAAAAAGAATGCTAAGAACCCAATCGAAGCTTGGAAATCTATCGTAGAAGATCCAGAAAAAGCAAAAAAATACAAATCTGCCCGTGGTATGGGCGGCTTTGTGCGCTCCACATGGGATGAAGCAACAGAAATTACTGCCGCATCCTTATTATATACTGCAAAAACATACGGCCCTGACCGCAACGCTGGCTTCTCTGTAATCCCAGCGATGTCCATGTTGTCCTATGCAGCAGGTGCTCGTTTCCTTAACTTAATGGGTGGTTCACCATTGTCCTTCTATGACTGGTATGCCGATTTACCACCTTCTAGCCCTCAAGTTTGGGGTGAACAAACTGATACTCCTGAATCTGGTGACTGGTACAATGCTGGTTACATCATGACTTGGGGTTCTAACGTACCATTGACTCGTACGCCAGATGCTCACTTCTTAACAGAGGTTCGTTACAAAGGTACTAAAGTAGTATCCGTATCTCCTGACTATGCGGAATCTACTACTTCTTCCGATGCTTGGCTCAATGTAAAAGCCGGTACTGATGCGGCTCTTGCTATGTCTATGGGGCATGTTATCCTAAAAGAATACTACATCGACAAGGAAACTCCATACTTCAAAGAGTATGCAAAAGAGTTTACAGATATGCCATTCCTTGTGCGCGTTGAGGACATTAATGGTGCAGTTCAACCAGGTCGTTTCTTAAACGCGAAGGACTTGGGTCGCCAAGAGGAAGGCGCTGACTTCCATATGGTATTGATCGATGAAATTACAAATGAAATCGTTATCCCTAATGGTACAATGGGCGAACGTCACACAAATCCACAAAAATGGAATTTGCGTCTTGAAAACCGTGATACAGGGGCTAAAATCGATCCTCGCTTATCCGTATTTGATCAACGTGAAGATGTGACTGTTGTTAAGTTGCCATACTTTGGCGATGAAGAGCACGAAGGTGTTATTGAACGTGCTATTCCAACGATTACTGTACAAACTGTTGATGGTCCTGTAAAAGTAACTACAGTATATGACCTCATTCTTGCTAACTATGGTATCGACCGTGGTATCGGCGGTGAAGTGGCTAAATCTTATACTGATGACACTCCTTACACACCTACATGGCAAGAAAAAATCACTGGCGTAAAAGCAGATATTGCTATTGCTACAGCTCGTGAATTTGCAGATAATGCAGAAAAAACTAAAGGTCGTTCCATGATTATCATGGGTGGTGGTATTAACCACTGGTACCATGCAGATATCATTTACCGTACAATCTTGAACCTTATCATGTTCTGTGGTACAGAAGGTGTTAACGGTGGTGGCTGGGCTCACTACGTAGGTCAAGAAAAACTTCGTCCTGTTGAAGGCTGGGGTGGTATCATGACAGCTAACGACTGGAGTAAAGCTCCTCGTTTGCAAAATGGTACATCTTGGTTCTACTTTGCTACAGAACAATACCGTTCTGATTGCATCGACTTGGCAGACCGCACATCTAAATTAGCTAAACCTCGTTACCGTCACCCTGGTGACTATAACGTATTGGCGGCTCGTTTAGGTTGGTTGCCATCTTACCCTACTTTCAATAAAGGCAGCCAAGAATTGATTAATGATGCTCGTGCAGCTGGTGCTGGTACAGAAGCAGAAATTAACCAATATGTGGCGCAAGCGTTGAAAAATAAAGATTTACAATTCTGCGTAGAAGATCCTGCGGCTAAAGAAAACCACCCACGCAACTTGTTTGTATGGCGTGCGAACCTCATCGGCTCCTCTTCTAAAGGTCACGAATACTTCTTGAAACATTTATTGGGCACTAAAAATGCGGTATTGGAAGATGATGATGCGCCTACACGTCCAGAAGAAATTAAATGGCGTGAAGCTGATGCAGCAGGTAAACTTGACCTTCTCATCGATATCGATTTCCGTATGGCATCTACAGGCTTATATTCTGATATCGTATTCCCAGCGGCTACATGGTATGAAAAAGAAGACTTGTCCTCTACAGACATGCATCCATATGTTCACGTATTCCAAGCAGCTGTTGATTGCGCATGGGAAACTAAATCTGACTGGGATACATTCCGTACCCTTGCAGAAACAGTATCTCGCGTAGCAAAAGAGTCTGGCTTCACAGAATACGAAGATATCGTAGCATTGCCTCTTGGTCATGACAGCCCAGGTGAAGTGGCTCAACCAGAAGGTAAGGTTCTCGACTGGAGCAAAGGCGAATGTGAACCAATTCCTGGTAAAACAATGCCTAACCTCGTTCATGTAAAACGCAACTATAGCCAAATCTTTGAAAAGTTTATCGCTTTGGGACCTAACATCGAAAACAAAATGGGGGCTCATGGCTTGGCGTGGGATGTATCTGATGAATACCAAACATTGTATGCACAAAATGGTACAATCGATAATCCAGAATTTATTTCTCATGGCCGTCCAAGCATTTACGAATGTAAGGAAGCTTGTAATGTTGTATTAACATTATCTTCTTGTACAAATGGTAAATTGGCTGTTCGCTCTTGGAAAGCGATGGAAGAAAAAACAGGTCTTTCTGGTCTTGAAAAGAATGCAAAAGGCCGCGAACAAGAAAAGATTACCTTCGATGATATGGTTCGCCAACCGCGCTTTATCATTAGCTCTGTAACAAGTACTGGTAAGAACGATAAAAACCGTCGTTATTCTCCATTTACTACATCTACAGAGGATAAAGTACCATTCCGTACTGTAACAGGTCGTCAATCCTTCTATTGTGACCATGAAATGATGCGCGATTACGGTGAAGCTATGGCATTGTATAAACCTGTATTGTCCTACAAACCAGTACAAGGTGATTACAAACAAGAAGGCATTCCAGAAATCACATTGAAATACTTAACACCACATAATAAGTGGTCTACACATAGTATGTACTTCGATAGCCAACAAATGTTGACATTGTTCCGTGGTGGTCAAACAATTTGGCTCAACGAAGATGATGCAGCAGAAATCGGTGTTAAAGATAATGACTGGGTAGAAGCTTTCAATAAAAATGGTGTTGTAGCAGCTCGTGCAGTAGTATCCCCTCGTATTCCTCGTGGTATTTCTTACATGCACCATTCCCAAGATCGTCACATCAACGTTCCTGGCACGCAAGTTAAGAAAGATCGTCGCGGTGGTACACATAATGCACCAACTCATATTCACCTGAAACCGACACACATGATCGGCGGTTATGGTCAATTGAGCTATGGATTTAACTATTATGGCCCAACTGGTAACCAACGTGATATGACAATTGTGGCTCGTAAATTGAAGGAGGTGGATTGGCTTGAAGATTAAAGCTCAAGTATCCATGGTCCTAAATTTGGATAAGTGCTTAGGCTGTCATACATGCTCTATCACTTGTAAAAATACATGGACGAACCGCGAAGGCGCGGAATATATGTACTTTAATAACGTGGAAACTCGCCCAGGTGTAGGTTATCCGCGAAATTGGGAAGACCAAGAAAAATGGAAGGGTGGCTGGACGCTAGATAATTCTGGTAATTTAGCTCTTTCTACAGGTTCTAAAACAAATCGTTTGATGAAGTTATTCTTCCATCCTGAACAACCAGAATTGAAGGATTATTTCGAACCTTGGACATATGACTATGAAACATTGATTCATGGTGGTCGTAAAAATAACCAACCAGTAGCTCGCCCTCGTTCCCTTGTAACGAAACAAAAAATGGAAGTGACTTGGGGCCCTAACTGGGATGACGATTTGGCTGGCGGTCAACATGCTCGCTCTGATGTGAACTTAACTAAGATGGGGCAAGATATCGTATTTGACTACGAAGAAGTATTCATGCGTTACTTACCACGTCTTTGTAACCACTGCTTGAATCCTGCGTGCGTAGCTGCATGTCCGTCTGGCGCGATCTACAAACGCGACGAAGATGGTGTAGTTCTCGTATCTCAAGATGTATGCCGCGGTTGGAGACATTGTGTTCCATCTTGTCCATACAAAAAAATCTTCTATAACTGGGAAACTAATAAAGCTGAAAAATGCGTATTCTGTTACCCACGCTTGGAAAATGGCTTGCCTCAAATCTGTGCTGAAACTTGTGTAGGTCGTATGCGCTATGTTGGCGTTGTATTCTACGACATGGACAAAGTAGAAGAAATGGCAGCTACAAAAAATGAACAAGACATTTACGAAAATACAGTTGAGTTAATCTTGGATCCTCATGATCCTGAGGTTATTAAAGCTGCTCGCGAAGAAGGCATCTCTGAAGCATGGATTAAAGCAGCTCAAAAATCTCCTGTATACAAACTTGTAAAAGAATGGGGCGTGGCATTGCCATTGCATCCTGAGTATCGCACATTGCCAATGGTTTGGTATGTACCACCACTCAGCCCAATCTTGCAACGTGTAACATCTGATGTATACTTGCCAGATGCACATGAAATGCGCGTACCTGTACAATACCTTGCTAACTTGTTTACAGCAGGTAATACAGAAATCTTAGCTCGTACATTGCAACGTGTTCTCGACATGCGTGAATACATGCGTCGTCGTGAAACCGGTGACGGTCCTATCGATCACAAAGTTGATTTAACAGAAGACCAAATGTACGCTATGTACAAATTGTTGGCATTGTCTAAATACAATGATCGCTTTGTTATTCCATCTGATGTAAAAGTATCTCGCGAAGGTCGCCTTGAAATGCAACATAATCGCGGCTTTGCTTGCCCTACAGGGGGATGTCAATAATGAAGGATGCTCAGAAAATCGCTCTTATTGCGTCATTTCTTCTGCGCTATCCTGATGAACAATGGTATAACGAACTACCTGAATGGAGAGAGGACGCCCAATCCGTTGGGCATCCTCAACTTCGCCAAGGTTTATTAGAATTCTTCGACTATGTAGAGGATGCTAATAAAAAAGAATTTGAAGACCAATATGTTCGTACCTTTGATTTTAGTCAAAATACAACTATGTATTTGTCGACTTATGAATTACAAGGTACTGGGGAACAAGCAGAAGAACTCGTTAAATTTAAAGCTTTCTTCCTTGAAAACGGCTATGATTTGCCAAAAGAAATGCCGGATTATATTCCAGCTCTTCTTGAATTATGTGCTGTTATCGAAGAGGAAAAATCAAAAGAAATTTACGACTATTGTAAGCCAAAATTGGAATACATTAGAGAACGCTTCATTGAGGCTAAACTGCCTTATGCATTCTTGTTTGATATTATCTTGTCTGTTGCAAATGGATTGGAGGACGGTGCACGATGAATCTATTTCTTTGGGGCGCATTGCCTTACATCGCATTCACCTTCTTAATCGTAGGTACCTTGGTTCGTTTCTTCTATTTTGAAAGAAACTGGACTACAAAATCGAGTCAATTTTTAGAGAAAAAACAATTGCGCATCGCTAATCCATTGTTCCACTTTGGTTTGCTATGCGTTATCGGTGGTCACGTAGTAGGTGTATTAATCCCTAAAACTTGGACTGCTGCTATTGGTATTAATGACCATATGTACCATCAAGGTGCGTTATATATGGGTGCTGTAGCGGGGCTTATCTTTATCGTAGGCTTCTTGCTCTTGATGAAACGCCGCTTCACAGTAGCTGAGTTAAAAGTTAACACATCTCGCCTTGATAAATGGTTATACTTGTTCTTAACATTAGCCATTTTCAGTGGTATGGCTGGAACATTGCTTAATGCATCTGGTTTCTTTGATTACCGCGTATCCATCGGCCCTTGGTTCCGCAGCCTATTAGCGTTTATGCCGGATCCATCCTTGATGGAAGGTGTACCATTTATGTTTAAATTCCACATGTTCGCGTGGATGGCAGTGGCAATCATCTTCCCATTCAGCCGTTTGGTACACTGTTTGAGTGCTCCACTCAACTACTTAACACGTCCGTTCATCGTTTATCGTAAACGAGATGAAAAATAATTAGGATGATGATTGATTTGTACGTCCTTTATAATATGACAAATTAATCTTAGCCCCTTGTATTGATATTAGTTTATGCTAAGCAATACAAGGGGCTTTTATTTGCTAATTTTGGTTAGCGTAGTTTATATACTATAATATTATTTCTGATTGAAATACCTATTTTTACAAAATACTTTGCAATTGTTTATATAGTTAGAATAAAAGACTAAATTAGAATTATTCTTATAATGAATGCTACCTATCTAATAAAAGTAGTCTACAAATTTCGATTTAAATGATAAAATATATTAAGTAAATTTGGCGTTTCAGGAATTATGTTAGAGAGGTTTAAGATGAATCAAGTGGAAACGAAACAGTATAAGAGTATTTACCATATCTTTATATGGATTGCAGTATTTTCTTTAATTATGATCGGTTTGTTGGAATGGGGGTACATTGAGAGTGGTCGTGCCTTTGGTAACTATAAAGTATATACAGGCCTTGTACCTTGGTGCGCGTGGATTGTGATGACTTATTTGGCAACGCGCCCTAAATGGTTTACTAGTCGTTATAACTTAGGTGAAATGTTCAAGATTCACCGTGCATTAGGTATTGCTTCTGTAGCTGTTATTGCGTTCCATTTATATCTCTATTTTGGTAAAGCTGCTAAATCCGTTCTCGGTTGGTGGGGTGGCTATGTAGCCCTTACTTCCTTCAGTATTGGTACAATCTCGGGCCTTGCATTTTTAACTCCAAAACTTAGAAAAGTAACTGCATCTAGCCGTAATGTTGGTATTTGGCTGCATCGTTTCAACTTAGTTGCATTGGTAGCTGCCTCCGTTCATATTCATGGCTTTAAACGTATCTCCAAAATGGTACCATTCCTTCCTGTGTTTGATATCATCACATATGGTCTTGTTATCTACTGCATCTATTTGATGTTTAAAAAGAAATAATAAGATACATACAAATCCCTTCTGTATTATACAGAAGGGATTTTTTCGTTATATTTTTATTATTTAGGAAATTAAATAGGCCATATTATTAGTTAAAGGTATATATAATTGTGAGATTGATATACATTTTCTCTTTACTCAATTAATAAAAGTTGTTATTATTTTCGTGTTATATATGATAATGATAATTAAATTCATATATTCATTATCTACTCATTTTATTTTTTATTATTTTTAGTGTGTGAGGTTTATTATGATGAAACGTAAAATGACTAGTGCTTTTGCAGTAGCAGCTGTGATGGGTGTAGCTACAGCCTTTGCTGTTAACCCGTTTTCCGATGTTCCGTCCGATAGCTGGGCTTACCAAGCTGTAGATCAATTGGCTACAGCTGGTATTATCAATGGTTATCCAGATGGTACTTTCAAAGGTCAAAATAACATTACTCGTTACGAAATGGCTCAAATGATTGCAAAAGGCATGGCTAATCAAGATCGTGCAAATGCTGAACAACAAGCATTGTTGAATCGTTTGGCAGAGGAATTTTCTAATGAGTTGAATACTCTTGGTGTACGTGTTGCAAAATTAGAAGATCGTGTAGGTAATGTGAAAGTTACTGGTGATGCTCGTATCAATTACATCGGTAAGGAGGGTATCGATGGTTACGATTACGAAGACAAAATCACTGCTCGTGTGCGTTTAGGTATCGATGCGAAGGTTAATAAAAACACCTCCGTGAAAGCCCGTATTACGACAGGTTCTATTGAGTTAGGCGATAGTGCTAAAGCGGTAGAGCCTAATTGGGATCTAGTTTATGTAGAGCATAAATTTGGTAAAAATTTTGTAGTAGATGCAGGTCGTTACACTCAAAAATTTGGTGGTGGCTTGATTTATAGCTCTAACTTTGATGGTGTAGGCGCTACAGCGAAGCTAGGTAAAAAGGTTACATTAAATGGTGCATATGGTTATATGACAGCAGGCCGGTTTGCTAAGACTAGTAAAGCTGATAATGGTGATGTAGGTCTTATTAATGCCAATGTAGCTGTTAATGATCGCTTTAGCTTTGGCGGTATGTTTGCTCGTGTAGGTACAACAAATGTACGTATGGGTAATGGCAAGACAAATAACGAATTCGATAATGTATATGGCTTTAATGCTAAATATAATGTTGGTAAATTCGGTATTGATGGCGAGTGGGTAAAAGCATCTGGCTTGAGTGATTCCGATGTTTGGAATGTAGGCGCTAAATGGGGCGATTATAAAATTAACAAGAAGAACTCTTGGGCTGTACGTTTAGATTACTTTGATCAAGCTAAAAATGCTCCAGTATTTAAAACGCAAAAATATGAATCTAATGATTTATTGAAGAAAACACGATATGAAGGTTATAAAGCATGGCTATTAGGTGCATCTTACGCACCAGAGAAAAATATTGGTATTAATGCATACTATGGCTTCCATACGAAAACACAAGACGGTAATCGTGTAAATGATTACTACCGTGCAGACCTCAACTTCAAATTCTAGTTCTAATTTTAGGATGGATCTGGATTTAATAACTAATTAGTTTTAAGTTCTAAGTAGAATGCTATGTGGATTGAAATTGTTAGCATGCTACATTAGGCCATCTAGATATATACTGGTAGTTTGTATAAGAAATAGTGAGGTTTATATGGCAGAAGTAGTAAAAAAACAGTTTAAGAGTAAATACCATATTTTAATATGGATTGCGGTTTTATCCCTAATATTTATGGGAATGGTAGAATATGGTTATGTAACAGGAGGTAAATCATTTGGTAACTGGAAGGTTCACTTAGGTCTTATTCCGTATGTTGCATGGCTTGTATTAACATATATTGCAACAAGACCAAAATGGTTTATCAAACGATATAATCCAAAAGAAATGTTTGAAGTTCATCGCATCGTAGGTATCGTTAGTGTTGTTCTTGTATGTGCACATTGGTATGTATACTTCTTGAAAGCATTGAAGTCCTTCTTAGGATTCTGGGGTGGTTATATCTCTCTTGGAGCCATGTTTATTGCTCTTATCTTTGCCGTATTGTACTTAACGCCTTGGGTAGGCAATATGGCAAAATCTGTATCTCGTAAAAAAGCAATCTGGATTCATCGTTTGAATCTTATTGCTATCATTGCAGCAAATATTCATGTTCATGGTTTTGGACGTTTGTCTAAAATGGTACCATTCTTGCCTGTATTTGATGTAGTGACGTATGCACTTGTTATTTACTACATCTATTGGATGTTTAAACAAAAATAATAGGACGTAAACGTTATCTTTGATCTTCTGAAATGGGGATAATTATAGGGTGAAAAGACCATCTCTAAACCTTTTATAGGAAGAGATGGTCTTTTTTTGTTCTTTACGATACAATAGGACTATAAGTATATATTCTACGGATTTATGTAAGTATATGCTGTTTGTTATTGTGAAGCTTAGAGTAAAATTAGTATTATAAACATTTATTATGTTTTAGCGTATTTTAGACATTATTAGTATGTATATATTACCTTTCTAGGTAATCTCAAATAAGAAAGAAGGGCATTATGGATTCTTCTTGGAAACGAATTATATACCTAATCTGTACCATACAGGTTGGTGGCGGTATAACCATTATAGGGGTGGTTTCGTTTATTCCTTTGTTTTTGGCTGAACTAGGACTTCATGATCAAGGACAGGCGGCTATGTGGGCAGGGATTGTATCTGGGGTTACACCTTTAATGGTAGCACTTAGTGCACCTTATTGGTCTCGTAAGGCAAATCAATGGGGACCTCGTAAGGTGATGATTCTCATATTATTTATTTTGATGATTACTGTTGGAGCTTGTGCTTTTACACAGACGCCAATGCAATTATTGATTCTGCGTATTTTGCAAGGTATTGTGGGTGGTTATGTGCCCATAGGATTAGCCATTATTGTCCTTATAACACCTGAGAAGAAAGTTCCTTGGGCGATGGGCTTATACCAAGCGTCTATGGTTATGGGCCTCGTCTTTGGTCCGCTTATGGGTGGCCTTGTGGCTGACTTCTTAGGTTATCGTGCGCCATTTTTGGTGTTTTCTGCATTGACTGGGATTTGTATGTTAGGGATTTACTTTTTAATGCCCAATTTACAGTTCAAACATAAGGTGGATGAAAGTGTATCAGAAATTTCGCTGATTAAATATTTTTTATCTATACCTCGTGTACGACTCCTAGTAGGAATGCTATTTTTATGTAATTTTGGTATTACTGGTATAGGTCCTATTTTACCGTTATATATTAAGCACTATATGCATATGAGCGACGAGTTTGTGGCGACTATTGTTGGTATTATTATCTTTGGTGCTGGCTTATTCAGTGCCTTAGCATCGATTTCAATTAGTAAGGTAACTAGATGTGTGACTATGCCTCGTATAGTATTTACTGCTACGTGGGCCGTGGGGACTTTGTTTATACTTCAATATATGATGCCTAGTATATGGGGCCTTGGAATATTCCGTACTATTGCAGGCTTCTTCATGGGGTTCATTACTCCGATTGCTAATACGCTCATATCTAAGGCGGTTCCTGTTGAGCGGCGAGGTGTTGTATTTGGTGCTATATCGAGTGTATCTATGATGGGTAATGTGTTGGGCCCTGTTATTAGTGGTGTGATTGCTCGTACGTTTGGTTATGGTGCTGTATTCTGGACTACAGCAGCCATATTCTTTTTAGCGGCGCTATTTATTTATCGTAATTTAGTGATTCCTAGTGAAAGTGATGCATCGCATTAAGTGATTCTTAGTGAAAGCAATGGGGCGTAGTCTGGGACTTTCACAATTACATACAATTAAATATAATTAGTAATATAAGAAACAGAAGCCAATGAGAGGGGTTGGTTTGGGTTGTGGTTGTACGGTGGTGGTCCGTACGATGTTGAGAGATGAGAGTGTATAGTTATGCTATTAAAACAGTTAGAGTATTTTGTGTGTGTAGTAGACAATAATAGTTTTACCCTAGCGGCAACTGAGCAGTATGTGTCTCAGTCTGCAATTTCACAACAAATTAAAGCGCTTGAAAATAGTCTTGGTGTTGAATTGATGGTAAGGGAGAAACGCAGCTTTCACCTAACACCTGCAGGGCAATATTTATATCGATCTGGTAAAAAGTTACTAGAACGGTTTCATGATGTTAAGGTAGAAACGACACGCATTGGTACTGATGCTCGAGTGAGCTTGCGCATTGGGTATTTGAATCGGTATAGTGGTATTGCGATGCAACAGACTGTAATTCGTATGGCAAAGCGCTATAAGAATCTAGATATTCGCATGTATAGCGGCAGTCATGAAGAATTATATGGTATGTTACAAGATCGTCGTGTAGATGTAGCATTTAATGATCAATGGCAAGTTTTATCTGATGATTATGAAAGCCAATTGATCGATAAAGCCACTACTATCATCGAGGTTCCACAAGGCTACACGGATGCCGGTAGTGTGGAGCTGAAGACGATTGATGATTTGCCGCTGATTTTAGTGTGTCGCGGTAAATATACTCTGACGGAAGAAGACCATTATCGAAAGGCCATGGGCTATAGTGGTGCCTTTGCGTATGCCCGAACGTTAGAAGAGGCTCGTTATTTAGTGGCTGGACAACAAGGGTTGCTATTGTTAGATCGCTTTAAATACCTAACAGATGCGCTGCCAGGAATTGAGCGAAAGGTTCTTACAAACCATGGTAAGACTATGGAACGTCATTATTATTTCGTATCTCATAGGAATCAGGATAATACCTATGTAGAGGCTTTTAAGGATATGTTTATACAAGTATTAGATGAATTCTAAATGCGAATTAAAATATGAATTCTAAAACCAAATAAGAAAGCCGTTAGCATTGCTAACGGCTTTTATATTAGAAGAACTCTAGTAACATCGTAACACCATCGATGAATAATTTAATACCATAAATAGTAAGGACCGTACCACAGAAGCGATTAATCCATACCATATGGCTAATTTTGATTTTCTTAGCTAATAGATGCATAACTGTGGCTAGAGAACCAAACCAAATTGGTGTCATCGCAAGGAAACCACCGAAGAAATAATAAACTTCCTCTTTAGGAATGTTCGCTTGGAACGCTCCAAGTAGCATAGTTGCATCAAGAACGGCTTGAGGATTCCCCCAAGACACGGCAATGGCAGACATGATGAGTTTACGAATAGGAATGTGTGTATTTAGATTGCGCACGTCGGGCTCTGTTCTAAATATATTGGAACCCATATATATGATGAGCAAGCTGCCAAATAGGATAACAATGAGCTTCATGATTGGCCACATTTCTAATACGGCACCTATCCCGTAAAAAGCGGCAGCACTAAGGCTCATATCAAAGAGTGCTAGAATAGCTAGCGTCAATATAATACGCCGTACAGGCTGAACTAAAGCTGTATTAATAATAAAAAGGTTTTGCATGCCAACAGGGGCAAACGTAGCGAGCCCGACAAGAAGTCCTTGTAAGAAGTACATATTAACCCTCCTGACTATGGTATGATAAAGTACTAATAAGGTGAATAGTAGCACGAAACCCCTCCATCACTGGAGGGGTTATTACTATTCTAACTATATACAATTATATCATACTATATAAAGTATGTACATTTTTACCATAAACCAATCATATGTTGTACTACAAGGCTTACGGCCGTGATAGCAATCCAGCAACAAGCACCTAATGCAAGGGCAGAGCCACCAGATTTCAACAATTTCACAATATTAGTATTAAGGCCAATCGCCACCATGGCCATTGTAATAAAGTATTTGGAAATTGTTTTGAAGATACTTAAGAATCCGATATCAACATTAGCGTAGGATAATGCTGTTGTAATAAGGGAGCAAATTACAAAGTAGAGAACGAATTTAGGGAAGATTTTCGCAACGCTTACGCTAGAGCCATCTGTTTGAGCTGCATTTTGTTTTGCTTTGTATACTTGGTAACTAGCAAGACCTAAACAAATAGGAATAATAGCAAGGGTACGAGTTAATTTAACGATTGTTGCATATTCTAGTACTTGTGTACCAGTGCCTTTCATACTATCCCATACAGCAGCAGTTGCAGTTACAGAGGATGTATCGTTTACAGCAGTACCTGCGAATAAGCCAAAACCCATGTTGGAAAGACCGATAGCATCGCCAAATTGAGGGAATACGAAAGCGGCTACTACATTGAAGAAGAATACAACAGAAATCGCTTGCGCAATATCTTGATCTTCTGCCTTAATAACTGGTGCTGCCGCAGCGATAGCGGAGCCACCGCAGATGGAAGAACCTACACCGATAAGAACGGCCGTATTGGAATCGATGTGGGTTAGGCGATAGATAACATAAGTCACGATTAAGGATGTAGCGATGGTAGAGATAATGACAGGTAAAGAAATCCAACCTACATGTAAAATCTGTGTAATGTTAAGCCCAAAGCCTAATAAGATAACAGCCCATTGTAAAATCTTTTTGGATGTAAATCCAATGCCAGCACCTGTTTTTTCTCGTTTCCAAGAGGTGAAGATAGTGCCAATAATTATACCTAAAATGATGGCAAAGATTGGACTACCTACTAGATGAAACTGCTGTCCTAGTAGCCAACAAGGAATAGCGAGAACGGCACAGAGCAAAATGCCTGGCAACGTTTTTTGATTGATACCCATTATAAAACCTCCTTACTGTACATACAGTTTACGTCATATGCGGTATCATATGGCGTTTGTTTTCTATAGTATTAATAGTATCACAAGAGTGGTTTTTTAATCTACTATTTATGTAAGAAATATACAATATATTCATCTTTGTGAATATATTGATGTTGGTGGATATTAGTATGAATATTAATGATGAATATAGTATTATTATGTAATTAATGGTCTTTTTATGAGTTTGACAAGTTATAATAATTATTTATAAATGATAAATTCAACTTGTTTTGTGATGAATACGGTGTATATAATGAGTAGAATCTATTTCAAGTGGAAATAGAATACATATAGTGAGGTACCTTATGATTGACATTGCAAAAATAATAGAAACTAATAAAGAATATGTGAAACAACACCCTGAACTACCTAAGGCTGGGTTAACAAGCCACCCTACTAAGAAGCTTGGCATCGTAACATGTATGGACACACGTTTAGTATGTATGTTGGAAGACGCATTAGGTTTTGATCGCGGTGAAATCATCGTTATTAAAACTGCAGGTAACAGCGTAACACAACCTATCGACAATATCGTACAAAGTCTACTCGTAGCCACCTATGGGATGGAAATTGAAGACGTACTAATCATCGGTCATGAAAACTGCGGCATGATAGATTTTTCTGCTACAACATTTATGGAATCTATGAAAGCCAAAGGTATCAGCGAAGATGCAATTCGCATGATCGAACCAGGCCTTATCGACTGGATGGACCGGTTCCATATCTCTGAAGATAATGTAATCTATACAGTTAACTTTTTGCGCCACCATCCACTATTCCCAAAAGGAATGGGATTCTATGGAGGCATGATGGATCCTGATACAGGCGAATTCCGTTATATTGAGATTTAGTGGTGGCCTCGATGGGGCCCCTCTACATAACTACATTTAGGTAAAAAAGAGTGATGACTAACCTCTACGCTCCAAAGCGAGCTAAGTCGCTAATCGGTTAGTCATCACTCTTTTTATAACTGTATTTATGAACTAGTCCCATCGAGTCTCTTCATAAATCAATAAAACGAAATTCACTGTATCAAATAAGTAAGGGGCAAAAAAGTTCGCGTCCTTTTTCCTACTGTACCTATGAATTAGTCCTATCAAATCTGAATGCCATTAACGAGTTAGCGTAATTTCGCCGTATCGAGAGGGGAGAAAAGGAGGATGGCTTAGCCATCCTCCTTTCCCATTTCTCTATATAGCCAACCTATTATTCTCGCATTTAAGGTTGTAGATAGGACTATATGGGACTGTTACATAAGTAAAGCCATAAAAATCACAGAACCTAGTAAAGAGCGACTTAGCTCGCTTTGGAGCGATGAGCTAGGTTCTGTGATTTTTAACAAGGCTCTCACTAATGTGTCGGGGCCCCATATAGTCCTATTACGGTAAACCTTAAGCGTAATAATAGGTTGACTATATATTCCCTTTCGCTGTATATTGTAGTTAGATTGTAAACTTAATCACATAAGTTAGTTAACCTATGCAGCGGTGAGTATTCGCTTGAGAGGAGCCATGTATGAAGCAGTTAGGTATTTCTATAATTGGTACGGATACGGATGTAGGCAAGACGTTTGTAACAGGCTTGTTGGGGGCTATGGCTGTAGATGATGGTTTTGCCGTTGGTATGGTGAAACCCGTATCTTCTAGTGCGGTACCTTTCCCTGAGTGCGTAACGATGGATGAGGATAATTATAATGTAGGCCTTGAAAGTAAGGATGCTACGCATTTAATGCGTGCTGTAGGTATTCCTGAGTCCCGTCGTCATGAAGTAAATCCTTATGCGATTGCTGGAGATTTTTCTCCTCGTCTTGCAGCGGAACTAGCAGGCATAGAAATTGATTATGATAGTGTTTTACAGCATACTTTAGATGTGGTGAACCGCTATGATCTAACCTTTGTAGAGGGGGCAGGTGGTATCACGACTCCTCTGTATGGCGATAAAACTTTCACCGATTTTATGAAGGATATAAAATTACCAACTATTGTCGTAGCAGATGGTCGACTTGGCTCTATTAACCGTGCTATTTTGACTTGTGAATATGCAAAGATGCATGGTATCGAGGTGAAAGCTATCATCGTAAATGATACGACAGCAGTAGATCCATTCTTGTTGAAAACAAATGTAGCTGACATGGAACGTTATACAGGGATTCCTGTCCTAGCTGTTGTACCGCCATACCAAGGGCCAGATATTCAAAAGGTTCAACTTGGTTGGGCTCGCTCATTTATTGATTCTAAAAAGTTATGGAATACAGTTTTAGGTCTAACTTGTTAAGTATGAGGTGACAAAATGGCAGAGAAACAGCTTTCACAAGCAGCACAATGGGACCACGAGTTTGTATGGCATCCATTTACACAAATGCAAGATTGGCTAGCACAAGAGCCGGTAGTAATCGAACGCGGTGAGGGGGTATTCCTCATCGATGAGAACGGTAAAAAGTATTACGATGGCGTTTCCTCCTTGTGGGTTAATATTCACGGTCATAATCATCCTGTGTTAAACCAAGCGTTGAAAGATCAAATCGATAAGATTGCTCATAGTACTTTATTGGGGTTAGTGAGTCCTCCATCTGCACAATTGTGTAAAGAACTTGTAGAACTTGCTCCAGAAGGCTTAGATAAAGTATTCCTATCTGATGATGGTAGTACGGCTATCGAGGTAGCTATTAAAATGGCGTATCAATACCGTCAACAAGTAGGACAAACGAAAAAGACTAAGTTTATCGCACTCAATGCAGGCTATCATGGGGACACATTAGGTACCGTATCGGTAGGTGGGATTCAGTTGTTCCATCAAGTATTCCATAATCTATTATTCAAACCATTAACTTTGCCAAGCCCTGGCGTATATGCAGATGTAGCCGATCGAGATAAAGCCTTTGAAGAATCCTTGGCTGAACTAGAGCGTATCCTTAATGAAGAAGGCGATGAAATTACAGCTCTCGTTATGGAACCATTAGTACAAGCTGCAGCAGGCATGCTTGTAATGCCTCACGGCTATTTGAAACGAGTTCGTGAGTTGACAGAAGAGCATGATGTATTCCTTATCGTCGACGAAGTAGCGACAGGCTTTGGTCGGACTGGTAAATTCTTTGCTTGTGAACATGAAGGCGTATCTCCAGACTTCATGACCTTGTCTAAAGGTATTACTGGCGGTTATATGCCGTTGGCGGCGACTTTGACTACAAAACGCGTGTTTGATGCATTCCTTGGTACCTTTGAAGAAAAGAAAACCTTCTATCATGGTCACTCCTATACAGGGAACGCATTGGCGTGTGCCGTTGCATTGGCTTCCTTGAAAGTTTTCCGCGATGAGAGGGTTATCGATCAATTACCTGCGAAAGTGGAAGCTTTCACAAAGGCTTTAGAGCCTATTAAGTCCTTGAAGCATGTTAAAGAGGTTCGTCAACGGGGCCTCATCGTAGGTATTGAGCTTGAAAAAGACGTGGCTACGCACGAAGCATATCGTCCAAATGATGCGGTTGGTGCTAAGGTGGCCATCCTTGCTCGTGAACAAGGTCTCATCTGCCGTCCTATCGGTGACGTAGTTATTCTCATGCCTCCATTGGCATCCACTGTAGAACAATTAGAGGATATGGTTCGTATCGTTGGTGAAAGTATCCAACGCGCTACCGAAGAAGAAGGCTTGCTGGAAGATTTACGTCCAATTATTTTGTAAATGATAAGGCGCACCTTACTATTGAAATGTAAGGTATAGAGTTTATTCTATCCATCTATTAAGCATATGTAATGAAAATAGCTACACCTATTGCTTCTTTACGCGTGTGTAAAGGCCGTTAGGTGTAGCTTTTTTATATGAAAAAATCGATATTTTCATGAAATTTTTAAAATATATTCTATACATTCTCAAAATTCGATGATTAATTAGCATATCTATGATACTATATATGTATAAAGGAGGTCATCGTATGGACATTTATGTAATTATGCAAGTTCTTATTTTATTTGGTGCCATCTTCCTTGGTGTTCGCCTCGGTGGTATGGGCATCGGTTACGCTGGCGGCCTTGGTGTAGTGTTATTAAGCCTTGGTATGGGTATGTTCCCAGGTCAGATTCCTTGGGATGTAATTCTCATCATCATGTCTGCTATCGCTGCCATCTGTGCCTTACAGTTAGCCGGCGGTCTTGATTATTTGGTGCGTATTGCGGAAAATATTTTGCGCAAAAACCCTAAACACATCAACTATTTAGCACCAACAGTAACGTATTTCTTAACTCTATTAGCAGGTACTGGTCATACCGCATTCTCTATGATTCCGGTAATCGTAGAGGTGGCGAAAAGTGAAAACATTAAGCCATCTGTACCATTATCCATCGCCGTTGTAGCGAGTCAAATCGGTATTACAGCGAGTCCAGTATCCGCAGCAGTTGTTGCAATGAGTGGTTTCCTTGAGCCATATGGCGTAAACTACCCTACATTGCTTGCTATCTGTATTTCTACAACATTCGTAGCGGTTATGATTACAGCGTTTATCATGTCTACCTTTGCGAATAATGACTTGTCTTCTGATCCAGTTTACCAAGAACGTTTGGCAGCAGGTCATGTGGCACCGCCTCGTGAAAAAAATACAGATTTCGCTTTGAAACCAGGTGCGAAAACTTCTGTATTGATTTTCTTAATTGGTATTATTTGTATCGTATTCTATGCAACTGCAATCTCCAAAAATATTGGTCTTGTTAAACCAGTTATCTTTGGTCGAAATGATGCTATCATCGGCTTCATGATGATTATTGCAGCAGCAATCACTTACTTCTGTAAAATTGATACAGCACAACTTGTTAATACTAGCACATTCAAATCCGGTTTATCCGCATGTGTCTGCGTACTTGGTGTAGCATGGTTGGGTGATACTTTCGTAAAAGGTCATATTCCTGAAATCAAAGCTCTTGCTTCTAGCATGGTAACGGCATATCCGTTCTTGTTAGCCGTAGCATTCTTCTTTGCCAGTACATTGTTGTATAGCCAAGCGGCAACTACACAAGCGTTAGTACCTGCTGTAATCATAGCTCTCGGTATTACTCCAGAGAACCCAGGATCCGTATATATTATTATCGCATCCTTCGCAGCTGTATCTGCACTCTTTGTATTGCCTACATATCCAACACTCTTGGGGGCTGTACAAATGGATGATACCGGCTCTACACGAATCGGTAAACTCGTATTTAACCATCCGTTCTTTATCCCTGGCGTACTATCCATTGCTATCGCAGTAGCACTTGGCTTCGTAGTAGCTCCATTGATGCTGTAATTGGTAAAAGCTAAACAAGGCGTATACGAAATATATTAACATTATAAAAGGACGTAACTTTAAAAGGTTACGTCCTTTTGGTTTGCTTATGTATTATTTGTTTTTGCTATTACATTTCTTACAGAGACCTGCAATTTCTAGATGATGTTCTGTGACGGTAAAACCTGCATCGGAGAGCTCTTTGGGCATCTCTACAACAGGGCAAGTATGGAGTGGAACCATAGTGCCACAGTTAGTACATACCGCATAGTGACGGTGTGTATGTGGCGTAATTTCATAGTAGGCCATATCGCTACCCATGAGTGTTGTACGGGTAACGACTCCCTTTGTTTCTAGTAATTCTAGGGTGCGGTAGATAGTAGACATCCACGTAGTATCGCTATCGCCTAATTTTTCAGCAATCTCAATAGCTGTCATAGGTTTATCCGCTGTTGTTAATACAGACCAAATGGCTTCGCGCTGTTTGGTCTTTTTTATGCCTTCTGGCCAAGTTGTTGTGTTCATAATTCTCTTTCGATTCTATTTAAATACTATACGTGCTATAACACTTGCATAGCTAGATGTCTTATATGGCTAATGACTAGATGTCTTATACGGCTAATAATTAGATGTCTTATATGGCTAATAATTAGATGCCTTACTATGAATATAATGTAGCTGTTTAAATATATTAACTATTATTTTGTTATTTGCTAAATTGTATTCGTCTTATGACCGCCCGAATATTTTTAATGACTAACACTACTAGCAAGATTCCTACCGATGTTAGAGATACAAAGCCACCAGGAGCTACGTTGAGATAGTAAGATCCGAATAGGCCAATAATCATAGCGAGTAAACTAAATCCAATGGAGCATAGTAAAGTCGTTCTAAATCCTTTTTCTAGTTGTAGTGCTGATGCTACAGGCAAGGCAATCATAGCACTTAATACGAGGACGCCAACGATTTTAATGGAAATAGACACGGCCGCAGCCATTAGGATGGCAAAGATATAGTTAATAAAATCTACCTTAACACCGGCTACGCGAGCTGCTTCTTCATCGTAAGCGATGTAGAGTAAGGAGTTATATAAGAAGTATAGAGTTAATACTGACAAAATTGTAAGCACCGCAATACTAATCATATCTGCTGTATTTACTGTTAAAATGCTACCGAAGAAAAATACATTGGCATTAGCTTTTAGTTTACCTGAACTAATGAGGGTAATGGCAGTACCGATACTAAGGGATAAGATGATGGTAAGAATCAAATCGAGGTGGTGGGAGAAATATTTCCGCAAAAACTCGATGAGGGCACCACAGATGGCGGTAAAGATGAAAGCCCCTAAGATAGGATTTGTACTTGTTAATAAGCCTAGGGTGATACCTGCCAAGGAGGCGTGACTCATGGTATCGCCAATCATACTAGACCGGCGTAATACCATGAAAATACCGATACATGGACATAATAGTGATATGCAGATGGCTACGAAGAAGGCATTTTGCATAAAGTCATAACTAAACATGGCGCACCTCCTCAGTTGTAGTATCATCAGCCTGAGCCTGAGCCTGAGCCTGAGCCTGAGCCTGAGCCTGAGCCTGAGCCTGAGCCTGAGTTGTCACATCTGTGAAGCAAGAACAATTTTCGTGATCTACAGGGTTACGACCTGTATTATGCATGATTTCGCAAGCGTATTGCTCAGGTGAGCAAAGGTGGCCGTGGCCATTTGAGATATGGTAGATATTGGTAGAATTAGCGATTGCCATTTCCAAGTTATGTTCAACAGAGATTATCGTAATATGATGCTTTTTGTTTAAATCGCGAAGAAGTGCGTAGATGCCTTCTTGGCTTTTTCTGTCGATGCCTGTGGATGGTTCATCAAGGATGATGAGGTCAGGGCTGCCGATGAGGGCTCGGGCGATAGATACTCGCTGTGCCTGACCACCAGAAAGCTTACTGATGAGGCGGTCTTTAAATTCCGTCATATGAGTGAGCTCTAATACGCGATTAACTTCGTTTTTATCTTTTAATTTTAAAAGCTTGCGGTAGGAATCGAGGATTTCTGTTACCGTAATAGGAAAGCCTGCATGGGAGAAATCATTTTTCTGTGATACATAGCGAATGTTGTTGCTATCTAGTTTGATTGAGCCTTTCACAGGGGTAAGAAAACCTAAAATAAGGCGTAGCAGGGTACTTTTACCAGACCCATTGTCCCCGACGATGGATATATAGTCACCGCTGTGAATATGTAGATTTAGGTCGTTTAACACGTAAGGTGGCTGACCTTGATAGGAAAAATAAAGATGTTCTATGGATAACATATAAAAAACCACATTTCTAATTGACAAAATTCTGAGTAAGTTTATACTATAACTATATTACAAATGCAACTGAGTCGCAACTGCAACAAAAGAATAAGCAGTATTCTATGAAGGCATAGCGTTCAGGATTAACAAAAGGAGGACTACGATGGTCAAGAAACTGGTTTTGTTAGTTGTAGGCATTATGATGGCTGCTCTATTTGCAGGCTGTGGTAATGATGCACCGAAGGAACAAGCAAGTAAAAAGATCCAAGTGGTAACAAGTTTTAATGCGATGGCTGAATTCACAAAGGCTATTGGCGGTGACAAGGTAGAGGTATCTACTATTATTCCAGATGGCGTAGAGCCACATGATTTCGAGTTAAAACCAGAAAATATGAAACAATTGGCGACAGCTCAAGTATTCGTTTATAACGGTTTTGGTATGGAGCCTTGGGCACAACAAGCTATCGAAGCGGCTAAAAATGATAAGCTCGTAACTGTTGTAGCTACTAAAGGCGTAGAAGCTATTAAAAATACTGATCCTGAAGAAATTAAGGAACATGGTGCAGAAGATCCTCACGCATGGTTATCTTTAAAAGACGCTAAAATTGAAGTGAAAAACATCAAAGATGCTCTTGTAAAAGCTGACCCAGCTAATAAGGACTACTACGAAAAGAACTACACTGAATATGTTGGTAAACTAGATGCAATGATTAAAAAGTATGAAGAGCAATTCGCTAAAGCTCCTCATAAAAACTTTGTTACAGGCCATGCTGCATTCGCTTACTTAAGCCGTGACTTTGGGTTGGAACAAAACAGCGTAGAAGATGTATTTGCTGAAGGCGAACCAAACGCAGCGCAATTAGCTAAACTCATCGAATACGTTAAAGAAAATAACATCACTACTATCTTTGCAGAAGAAATGGCTAGCCCAGAAGTATCTAAAACTTTGGCAAAAGAAGTGGGTGCTAAGGTAGAAACTATTTACACTATTGAAAGCAAAGAAGACGACAAAACATACCTACAACGTATGGACGAAAACCTTGCAAAAATTGCAGAATCTTTGAAATAAGATAATCGAAAAGCAGCCCTAAATGGGCTGCTTTTTTATTTGGTATGGTATGGTAGTTTCAACTAAAGTTTAACGAATATAGTATAATATATATTACGAGATAAAATAAAAAGGAGGCCCAATATGGTTATCACTAATAAATTAGGTGTTGCTGAATAGGAACTTGATCATAGTTATTATTTTGAAGGATATCAATTGTTTAAGAGTGAGGAGTTATAAGGTAGAGTATTATGAATGGTTTGTTTGGTCCTTATATAGAAAAATGGATGCATTTTGTGACCATTAAAAATATGTTATTACTAGCTATTGGATCGGTTATTATAACGGATTTAGGTTTACATTTGCTAAAGGTAATATTTCCTAAAAGCTCTTTTTATGAAAGTACTCTATGGCAGGTTATTGGTCCTATTGACTTTACAATAGGTGATATTATCGGCTTTTTAGTCGGTAGCATTACTATGGTTTTGTTAATGTCTGGTTTGTTGTATGTCATTTTTAAAGTTTTTAAAGGGACAGGAACATTTAAACAGTTAGTAGCAGATATGCTACTTACGAACTGCATAAATAGCTGGATACACTTGGCCTTTGCGTTAATAATTATTCCTACCACTGTTCTTTTAAATGTATCAGTCCAATCTGGATCCTATGGACTAAACTACTTGGAATGGATTGATGTTGTTATTATGGCACTGTTGATGGCCAAGCAATTTAACCTAAGCCCTTGGTTAACAGGTATTGTTTATTACTTTATTAGTTTTGTTATCGGTATAATACAACTAGCATTCTCCGGAATAATTTAAGTGAGTATATAATATAAGATGTTGATAGATATCGTTTAGGTATCTATCAACTTTTTTATTTACTAATTATGGTCGCTAATCAATTTAAAATAAATTTATATTTATTTTAAAAGTGTCTTGTGATACAATGAAAAACATATATGTGCGTTGTTTGCGTTTGTAGGAGGGCTTATGGAAACAAAATGGTATTCAGATTTTAAGGAGTTGTGTATATCTCCCTTTAAGACGGGAATCCCCCAAATCGTAGCGTATGGATCCTGTATGAAGGGCTTTTACGGGGCTGCAGCAGTTAGTGTTGTAGGCTCGCTGCTGACCACGTTTATACCGGCTCTTATTATATCGATGATGCAGTTGCATCATACATTCTATGGTCGTATTTTTGTAATGAGTGCCAATGGTGGCGTTGCTATGCAATTAGCCTTTAATCTATTTCTTACCTTTTTAGGTCTATCTCTTAATGCCTATTTAGTTTCTTGGGTGGCTAATAAATTTGATGCTCAGACGACTCCTGAGGAAGTGCTAAAGGTGAATTGGTATTCCTATGCATATGGACAATTACTGGCGCTTATTGGTGGGCTTTTGATAATGCCTGCTAGCATCTATTTCTTTATTAATATTGATAATTTCGGGCCCTTACAAGATCCACTCGACTTGCCTTTGTCGATTATTTTATATGTACTTATCTCTTTCTTTATTCTGATGGGGATTTCTATGTGGACTTGGTGGGTAAGTCTAAATTTGTTAAGCCAACAAATTAATAAACCTAAACTCTCAACATTTGGTATTAGCCTATTAGCAGGTCTCATTCCATTTGTTATCATAAGTGCTATTATGGCGTTCATAGTTTTTACAGTAATGAACATGAGATATTCTAGTGGGTTATTTTAAATAGCCATACTTAGATTGTATGTGATGTAGAGTTATAGTTTTGGAGGTTTTATGGAAAGAAAATGGTATTTAGATCTATGGTTATTAGTTACATCTCCCTTTAAACGTGGTATTCCAGATATTGTAGAGTTTGGTACAATTCAGCGAGGCTTTGCTGCAACGGTAGCAATGATTGCGATAACTTTAGTATTTTCTGCTATTACAGAGTTGGTATTAGATTATGTGTTTGATATTCACATAGATAAATTGGGTAGTGTTATGGGCCAATTTGCTGGTCTAGGTCTTATGTCATTAACTTTTGGCTTGATAGCTATGTTTTTTGCTTTAGCAATTTATTCTATTATTTTAAGTCAGGTAGCTAATAAGTTTGGGGCCAAAACTAATTATGAATCTGTTTTAAAGATTTGTTGGTATCAAAGTGCATATACTCAATTTTTATCAATAATGATAGGACTTCTTGAGATTATGCTGATTATCATAGCAAAGGGCTTAGGCTTTTATGAGGCATCATCAACGATTGGATTAACCATATTTAACTACTTTTTCCAACTTATCAATCTAGGTACTTTTATATGGTTTTGGTGGGTTAGTTTATCACTTATGGCGCGTCAAATTGAAAAGAATCGTTTGGCTACATTTGTAATTACCCTTATATCTGCGTTAATTCCCGTCCTAGCTATTGGTATCTTGGTAGGTATAGTTATTCTTGCTGCTCGTATGTAATTAAATAGTTATGAAAATAATGAAAGCAAGGTATGAATATACCTTGCTTTTGTGCTATAATAATGAACAGAAAATGAATTAATAATAAACTCATTATTTAAATTCGTGATCGTTGTGTTGTGTGCCGCATCATCCAAATTTGGGTGGTGCTTATTCTTATTGTGTAAAAGGTGGTGAGCGATATGATGGTTGGTTTAGTAGAGTTTGTGTATCGCTTATTAAACCCCATTGAAGAAAAAAGTCCACGCATGTATCACTTTGATGTTGCTTATGGGCAATTAATAGGAATGCTGTTATTGTCACTCATATGCTATCAATTTACCATCGTTGGTGAAGGTGTATATATAGATGCTATACGTGCGTTTATACGCAATTCTTCTTTATTAGTGAAGTGGCAATTATTTTCCTTTCCAGTTGGTCAACATGAAATACAGGTTTTCTTTGATCAGCTAGGAAAGCCGCGAGAGTTTTGGAATGCAGGACGCTTTACGTGGGTAATTGTAAAAGGCATTCTTATGGCTGGAATCATTGTTGGTTATGCAATGATACAAAAGCGTAAGTTTTACGTACGTGCTATAGCGACAGGTGTGTTGCATATGATGGCCTTTACTCAACTGGTAGTTGCTTTGTATACATTTACAGCAGGTATCATGTTGATTCTTACAACTGTACCATTATTACTACAGGCCGTTATCGGATTCTGTATGATTGTCTTATGTATTTTAAGTACAGGGTTACTGTTACAAACGATGGGACGTATTACAGGGGCTTGCATTAGCGGAACTACCTATGAAGGTTTGAGCGTTATGCTCGTGGCTATTCTTGTATCACTTTTGTGTGAAGGTCTTTATATGTTGACTCGATAAAATACATATACTATAGTTAGGACGAGGTACGCCTCGTCCTTTTTGTATGGCTTGATGATTTCTACTTTTCTATTGTGCTGCTATTAGCCATATATAACGTCGGCCCACTCAGTATTAATTATTACGAATTCCCTAAAGTATAGGTTAAATATAAGGAGTATCTATGAACTGGTATAAGGATATTTTGCACTTGTTTACAAGGTTGAGTGAGCAATCTTTTCAAAATATTCTTGCATACGGCACTATAGCGAGGGCAGTGACTAATTTAGTAGTCTCTACTATTGTATTATATGGAATGACCTATGCCTTGCCATTGCTGGTGAAAGCAATAGCGCCTGTGCTTGGCATAAAGCGTATGACAGGCTTTGCACATTTTGATCTGATCAGTGCTGTTGCTAATGCATCTTTTTTAATTTTTCAGATTCTCATAGGAGCCTTTGTTATATGGCGCTTACTTATTTTATTAGGTGGTAGTGGTACATATAGAGGGGTTATGTGCAATTATATATATGGATTAGCCTATACGAATGCACTTCGTACAGTTGTAATGGTGTTTGTTCATATTATTGGTCTTGTTTTATTTGCCATATCACAGCAAAAATACGTAGCGGATATAGCGTATTTAGTTACTATGTTTAGTCAGTATTATGCTGTATTTATCTGTGCTCAACTTATGCGACGCTATGTAGGTCTTGGCATTGTTAAGACCTATATTGTAATGTTCATTGTATCCTTACTGTCCGTATCCGTTTTACCTCAATGGATTCGGTTTTTCCATACTTTGGTCAAGTAAACAGGTTTAATATAGCTCTATATAACCGTAAGATGAAAGTCTTGCGGTTTTTCTATGTTTTAATTTATATTAAAATTAATTATATATAATTTAAATCTTGGAATTTATGATATAATTAACTTTAGAGTGTAGTTGAGAGCGGAGTTAGTTATGGATACGACATTTTTACGAGAGCTATCCTTATTGGTGCGTTCACCAAAGAAGGGGATAGATGAAATTTTCTGGTTTGGTACTTTAGAGAAGGGTATCAAAGCAGGGCTCGCCGGTTGGTGCGCTACCCATATGTTAGGCTTTGCCTTAGGTATTGTATTATTACCTTTGGTCGCCGCTTTTGGAGGCTTTTTATTAGGCTTTATACCTGCTGTATATGGTATATTTTCCATCTTACGTGAGGTCATTGGTCTTGGTATATATTGGTTTGTAGGTAGTTTTATTTTGTGGAAACTACTGAGTGTACTACTTGATCGAGAGTTTGACTTCAAACAAGTATTAATGGGAACAGCTTATATCGAGGGATATACAGGGGTATTGGGCTTAGCATTAATCTTAGTATCTATTATTTGTATTTACCTTGCTCCTATTTTGATGGTCCTTTTAGTTCCATTAGGGTTAGCTTACGTGGGGGCTGTTATTTACGTTGCCGTTATGCTTTTATCTCGTCTTATGAACGTAGAGCCTCTTACAGTAGGGGCCGTTTATGTGGTCTTATTTATTATCAACCTTTTATATAACTGGATTATGCGTATACTCTTTGCGTAAATAACAAAACCTCCTAGTAATGGCTAGGAGGTTTTTTATTATGCCTTAAGTTGAGCTTCGTAATGTTGTAGTAATAGGTCTACATTGTCTTCATCGTACTCAATTTGTTGTGACCATCGAGCAATTTGTTTTAAAGGGTTTCCTTCGATGGCGCTCGTCATGAGCATGTACTCAGTGCTATCCTTTGCATAGGCGATGATAGCTTCTAAGGAATAGTCTGCAAGCATATCGATTTGGCGATACAAGATATATTGGTAGACCTTATTAAAAATGCTCATATCTTGTTGATGTACATAACTTTTAACAGAGGTAACGACCCGGTCTATATCCTTAGACAATGCATTGACTTGTGTAGTCCAGGCCTCATCTATAGGTTCCGTAGTCTTGTAGAGATCTAATAGCTGTTTATAATACTCTTCGCTAGGGCTTGGTGTATATTGGAATAGAGCAGGCTCTAAATCAAAGGCTAATAGTTGAAATACATTTTCTAGCTTTAGACGCTCATCGGGGCTAAATTCATTATGGTCATCTTCAATGGTAAACACTAATTCTCTATTATTATTATCTTTTGCTAGTAGTTCCACGGAAGCTTCACAGGATAAACCAACACCACATAGTTCTAGGTCTTCAATGTATTTATAAAATCGAGGGTGCATATGACAGGTGTCGCAAAGGCCTTCTTCTCCCAATTCAAGCACTACTTTGCAAAGCCCTTTTTCATTGAGTAAAGGACACATAGGTTGTTCTTTGGAAAATACGAAATGGCTGCCTTCCTCATCAATGGTAATCGCTTGGCGCAAGCTTTCACCAAGAGGCCCCGTCATAGTGTGATAATGCTCAGCCGTCGGTTTATCGATATCGATGGTCCAAAGCTGGCAGCATGTATTTTCACAGCGATCAGCTTTGCACTGAAATTCGTGATATATTGTCGGATAAATTGAAATCATAGTCAGCTCACTTGTAGTTACAAAAATTATTCTACGTGCATTGTATCATAGGGCGTAGGTCCATGCACTAATATTATAAATAAAGATTCATAAAGCTTATTGATTTAGTGTATAATTGTATATATACGATATGGTCCTGTTTGAGAGATGGAGGAGCCTATGAAATCATTACTTATAAAAGGTAGCCTTGTATTGGCGTTAGCAGCAGTGTTTGGCATGCCTAACGCGAGTGCCGCCCCTTTAGTAGCCGTAGAGCCAACTGTTGCCGTTGTTGATGGCAACCATGCAGCGATTGTCGGTGCTAATGGTTTATTAAATGCATTCATTCAAAACCATCCTAATGCGGTTATTACTGAAATTTCCTTTGATGCTGACGGTGGTCAAATTAAGTATGATGTTGAAGGCGTTGATGAAAGCGGCAAGTATGAGTTAACTTATATCTATGCAACGAATCAAATCTTTGAAAAACGTGAAGGTGATTATCATAAATCCTTGAAGAAAAAATCTTTTGATCCTCGTGAGATTTTACCTCCAGCAGCAGTAGTTAATTTTGCTTATGCTCAAACACAAGACAAAGCTACGAGCCTTAATGAATGGTCTGTACATCATGAAAAAGGTAAGATTATTTATAAAGTTACCTTTGGTACCGAAGGGGACAAAGAGGTTGATGTACGCATAGATGCTATAAATGGTACATTACTATCTGTTAAGTTTGATGACTAATGTATGATTGACTAGTAATTATAGCTTAATAATTCCTAGTTAATTAATTTTGAATATAATAATTAAATGCCTCAATACTAGTTTTTTCATAGAAAATTGCTAGTATTGGGGCGTTTTTTGTGAAAGTTTACTCATGAATGCAAATCTAAAGATAATGAGATTTATAATTATATGCCGTTCGTCCTTTATACATGGGATGGACGGCTTTTGTTATGGTATTCATAGAATATTTAAATGAAAATTGAAAGCTATAGATTTTCATTTTAAATATATGTAAATTCATTTTAGACTCACTCCAAAACGAGGTTTTTAGCATGGTTCTACATTTTGAGTTCATAGATTATCGATAGTATGTGTACCAGTCCAAGGACGAAACTCAAATATATCGGATTTTCCAGACTATATATCTACAGTCCACGCTAGATATATGTTTTGGAACTATATCGATAACACCGAGTTGGTTAAAAATATATATGTGAAATACTACATATATATGAATTATCAAGGAGGATATTATGAAAAAATCTATTCTTAAAAGCAGTATTGCTTTAGCTGTAGCTGGCGTATTCGGTGCTACTGTAGCAGTAACAGCGGCTGAACAAGTAACTCCAGTACCTGTAGCACAAGACGTAGCCGTAACAGCAGCTCCTGTAGCACAGCCTGTTGCAGATCAAGCAGTTCCTACAATTGAAGTAGCTCCAGACACTACTCCGGTTCCAACTGCTACTCAAGATATTAAAACTCCAGTAGCTCAAGCAACTGTAGTTCCTAGCGAAGCAAATCCTGCAGCAGCAGTTCCTACTATTGAAACAGCAGCTGTAGCAAAAGCTCCTAGTGAAACTAAAGTAGTACGCGTTGGAGATAAAAAAACAGAGCCTTCTGCAAAAGCTAAAAAAGAAGTAAAAAACAATAAAAAAGCACATGCAGACAAAGCTCCTAAAGCAAAAGCTGTAAAAGAAGAGAAAAAGGCTGATAAAAAAGAAACTACAAAAGAGGAAAAAAAAACTCTAAAAGTAGAAAATCACAACCTAGCACAACAAGTCAGCCCACAGGCGTAGTCGATCAAAATAGTATTTTCGTAATTGGTGCTAATTATCTAATTGACCAATTTGAAACTAAATTTGGTGACTCTAAGATTACGAATGTATCCTTCAAAGCAGCAGATAAAACTGCTATCTATGAAGTAGCTGGTTTCAATGCCAACGGCGCTCATTCTATGACTCTTGATGTAGCGACTGGCAATGTAACTGAAGGTACTCCTAAAGCGTATGATGCATCTATGGAAACTAGTGCTATTGATGCTGGTACTGTGTTACCTCCACATGTGGCGATCAATGCAGCCTTCGCACAGACTGGCAACGTAGCAACGGGTATTAACTCTTGGTCTGTAGCTAATCAAAATGGTACACCTGTATACAACGTAGAGTTCCATGATGCACAAAATAAAGCTGTATCCATCGTATTAGATGCAAAAACAGGTATGGCAGTAAAATAAGTAAAACGTTATTCCTATACCACTGTAAAGCAAACCCTTTTAACACGAACACTAAACACCCAAAACTATACACACAAAACTATACACACAAAACATAAATACACTTACACACACATACACAATACACACACAATAAACAATTACACACACGCAGCCCTCTGGATTGGATAGACAAACATTGACTCTCTCCTATGCCGTCTGTCGTTCAGAGGGCCCCTTATGAATTGTGGTTCCCTCCCAATCATAAGATTATATACTTGGTATATAATACTCTCTCTCACAATAAGAACGTAACTGCTTTACAGTACGCTAGGTATAGGGGAGCAGAAAAGCCCGTAATACATGTAGACCGCTGCATGTGTTACGGGCTTTTTTCGATATAACTTAATATAACTACATATGATGTAAGTTTCACAAGTGTTGAAAATGCAAAAAGCGCAGATATTATAATGTATATCTGCGCTTTTGCTTATATGGAGTCTTTAAATTTAGTATTTATACTCAGTATTTTATATATATTGGCGAGGTACGCGCTTAGAGAAGCCACAGAAAATCTCGTAAGGAATCGTAGACGCAAGGGCGGCAATCTCAAGTGCTGAAATGCTTTCATGGCCTTGAGAACCTAAGAGAACAACCTTGTCACCAGGTTTTACCGTAATCGTATCTGGAACGGCTACCATGAATTGGTCCATACAGATGCGGCCTACTACAGGGCAACGTGTACCATGGATCAACACGGTGCCTCGATTAGATAAGCTACGAGGATATCCGTCAGCATAGCCTACAGGAATTGTAGCAATTGTCATAGGCTCAGGCGTAACATAGGTAGAACCATAGCCTATGCCTTCGCCTGCCGGAACTTGTTGGACGTGAACGACTTCGCTATGGAAGGATAGAACCGGTTTTAGGCCTAAGCGATTTGGCACATCTAAAGACGGCATAATACCGTATTGAATGATACCAGGGCGAGCGTCGGTAAACAAGCTATCTTTTACAGATAATAATCCCGCACTATTGGCGAGAGAGAAGCGGTAATCTGCATCTGGTCGGAATGCCTTGATTTCATCTACCATGCGATGAAATTTCATAGCTTGGCTATGAGCGTGCGTTTGATCTGCCGCGTCCGCATTACTCATATGAGAGAAGAAACCGTCTACTTCAAGATTTTCGTAGGACTCAACACGTTTGATAAACTCTACAGCATCCTCAGGTTTGATACCAATACGATGCATGCCCGTATCGACAGCCACGGCAACGCGAATGATCATATCATGGTTGTCCGCCACTTTATCGAGAGCATCTAAATCGGTAGACTCGCAGACGGCAGGGATGGAATTCGTATCTGCTACGAGCTCAAAGGACTGAGGTCTGGTGAGGCCTAATAAATAAATTGGCACCATAATACCTGCGTTGCGAAGAGGTACGGACTCCTCGGGAATGGCAACCGCTAAGGATTCGTAACCTTCCTCTACGGCAATACGGCCCATCATAACACTGCCATGACCATAGCCATTGGCCTTGATAACAGCGGTAGATGTGCTCCATTCCGGTAAACTATCTTTAATTTTGCGCAAGTTCTCACGAACGAGACTTGTATTTATGGTCAAATAGGTGGGTCTCATGGTATTCCTCAATTCTATATAACATTACTTTTATTTTATAACTTTTGGGGAATTACACAATACTTTTGTGAAAGTTTTATACAGAAATTCTGTTTTTATGATTTTTATACATATATTATATACAATAAACGTGAAAGTATACTAATTAATATAGTTCTCTATGATATTAATAGTATAAAATCATATAAATAATAGTATAATTTATATAGGAGTATTTTCCTTAATAGGTGTATGCACCCCTAAATTTAGACATTATGTATACTCTATAAATTTTAATAGCTATGTAGGAGGTTATCATGAGCGAACGTGTAGTAGTGGTAAATGCAAGTAAAATGAATTACGACCAAGCATTAGATTTTTCTGTATTATCTAGTGATGTACAGGTTTATGATGATAGTACAAATGAAGAGCTTATAGAACGTATTCAAGGGGCTCGCGTTGTAGTTACAAAAGAATTACCAGTAGGGGCTGATTTGCTTTCACAATTCCCAGATACAGTAAAGCTCATCGTAGAAGCGGGGACAGGTTATAATAATATTGACCTCAACGCTGCTAAGGAAAGAGGCATCACTGTGTGTAATATCCCCGCATATAGTACAGAGCGCGTAGCACATACGGTAATCATGATGATCCTCAATTTTGCGTCTACAATGCAGAAACAAATTGGCATGCTTGCTAAAGGTGATCGCAGTAATTTTACAAAACATTTACAAGTGAGCCACACAGAAGTGAATGGTAAAACATTAGGTGTTGTCGGTGCTGGTCACATTGGTATGGAGGTGATCAAAGTAGCAAAGGCACTCGGTATGAATATCTTGGTTCATACGCGCACACCAAAGGCTGATGGTGACGGTATCCGTTATGTAAGTCTTGATGAATTACTAGAAAATAGTGATTATATTACATTGCATTGCCCATTGAATGACCAAACTAAGTACATCATTAATAAAGAAGCCATCGGCAAAATGAAACCTAGTGCAGTCATCGTAAATACTGGCCGTGGTCCTCTCATTAATGAAGCAGATCTTTGTGAAGCATTAGCGGCTAAACGCATTGCAGGTGCAGGCCTTGATGTACAAGAGGTAGAACCTCCAGCAGAGGATAGCCCTCTATATACACTGGATAATGTTATTATCACACCTCATATGGGCTGGAAAGGTCTTGAAACACGTCAACGCTTGGTAGGCATTATTCGTGACAATGTACAAGCCTTTTTTAAGGGGGAACCAATTAATGTTGTATCTTGATAGAATTTAAATAATTATATAATAGGTTCTATAACGGCATGGAAGTAATGGTCTAATTTTGTAGGCGATTCTTTCATGCCGTTTTTTACCCACCATAACACCATTTCGACAAAACTACCTGAAATATGATTGATGATAAAGTCATCCGGTAGATTTGTATTTGCTTTACGGTCTTGATTGATGAAATATCCTTGCACCAACTCATTTAGATGATCTCTAAAATACCGCAAAAAGATTTCGTTATTATCACTAGCTAGTAGTTCGAGGATTTTATTTTCATTTTGCTGTAAATGTTGTAATAAATGACCAAATACTGAGACTGGGTAAATACTTTGTTGATAAAGCCCATGAGCATGAGGTAAATGATTAATACTATCTTTTATATGTAAAAATAAGTCTTCGCAGAGGGCTTCTAGCAATGCCTCTTTTGTGTCGAAATGAGCATAAAATGTGGTGCGGCCAATATCTGCGGCACTAATGATTTCTTGAACGGTGATTTTGTCATACGCCTTTTTAGATAATAATTCGTTAAAAGCTATAAATATGGCTTTGCGAGTTCTTTTCTGTCTACGATCCATATTAACTCCTGTTATACATTTAGTACAAAACATCATATATGTTCCGTAATGAACATATATGATGTTTTATATATTGTATTAAAACCATAGGTTGATACAATTAAAGTGAACAAAGTGTTCGCTATCGTAATTATTGTACTGTAAGTGTAGTCATAATTCAATTCATATTGATAGTGAAAGTTTTATAAGGGGATTGCTGTATGGTACATCGTATACATGATATATTATCTGGTTTATATATGACGATTTTAGCGGGGCTATTTTTACTGCTTGATGGAATTCCGCATTTGATAGAGGAGTTTGGTGGACAGAGTCCGTTTCAAAATATATTCCCTTTTGAGCCTTCTTGGGTTACAGTTATTATTTGTGGTTTTCCTCTTGTGTATTTATCTATTCGAAGGATTGTATATAATAAGGGAATTAGTAAAATCTCATCAGCTCTATTGATTTCCATGGCTATGTTTGCAGCCATTGCCATCGGAGATATATTTGCGGCTGGTGAGGTAGCGTTTATTATGGCTTTAGGCGCTCTCCTTGAAGAATCAACTACCGAGCGAGCAAAAAAGGGGTTAAAAAAGTTAATTTCGTTAGTACCTGTTAAGGGTCGTAAAATACAAGACAACAAAGAAATAATGATTTCCGTAGAGTCTATACAAAGTGGTGATTACTTGCGAATCCTTCCGGGCGAAACAATACCTGTAGATGGGCGAATCATTAACGGTGAAACAACAGTAGATCAATCCATTATGACAGGAGAATCTATACCTGTTGATAAAACAATTGATGATGATGTATTTGGTGGAACTATTAACTGTTTTGGTGCCATAGATATTATAGCTACTAAAGTGGGCGAAGATAGTTCTATTCAAAAAATGATTCAGCTTATTAGAAATGCGGAACAGAAACAGGCTCCGATTCAGCGCATAGCTGATACTGTTGCTAGTCGATTGGTTCCTATTGCATTGATGATTGCATGTATAGGCTATCTAGTAACTGGAAATATCATCGTCGGTGTTACTGTGTTGGTAGTATTTTGTCCTTGTGCATTGGTGCTTGCTACACCTACTGCGGTTATGGCCGCTATTGGTCAAGCTACTAAACATGGCGTTATTATTAAATCTGGTGAAATTCTTGAAACTATGGGAAAAGTAGATACCATGGCATTTGATAAAACCGGCACATTAACACGTGGTCAGTTATCGGTTCAATCTATTTTGGTCGTTGATACAGATTATAGTGAGGCCGATATTCTTCAATTAGCTGCATCTGCAGAGGCTAAGAGCGAGCATCCTATTGGCAAGGCTATCGTTTCTCATGCCATACAACAAGATTTACAAATACTTACTACTACTTCGTTTACAATGTCCGTAGGAAGGGGCATTATTGCCGTAATAAACGGTGTTACATTATATTGTGGTCATGAACGTTTTCTTGAGGAAAATAATATTATTGTTGATGAAAGGGTTCAACAAAACGTTAATACATATCGAAGTGAAGGAAAGGTATCCATCATTATTGCAGATAAAGATCATATTATAGGTATTATTGCTTTATCTGATACAATGCGACGAGATACGGCAGATATGTTGTCTGCAGTCTCTAGCCTAGCTATGAAAACAGTACTTCTTACGGGGGATAGTAAAGAAACGGCTACATATATTGGCAAAAAAGCAGGTATTTCTGAAATACATGCGGAGCTTTTACCTGGCGAAAAAATGAGAATTATTGAAGAGTTGCAAGGAAAACACCACAAGGTTTGTATGGTTGGTGATGGAATTAATGATGCACCAGCTATGAAGACTGCTGATGTGAGTATTGCAATGGGGAGTATCGGTAGTGATATTGCCATAGAAACAGCTGATATTGCGTTGATGAGTGAAGATCTTAGCAAAATTCCTTATATTAAGCGACTATCAGATGCTATGATTAGAACTATTAAATTTAGTATTGCTTTATCAATGGCTATTAACTGTATCGCTATTATTCTCTCATTACTTGAGGTTTTGACACCTACTACTGGTGCGTTAGTTCATAATGTGGGGTCCTGTTTGGTTGTCCTCATTGCAGCCCGTTTGTATGATAGAAAGTTTATTTAAACGCAATAAGAGCCGTCCCCGGTTGTGTGGGGGCGGCTCTATTGTTTTTAGGGCTATCATAGATCAAGTCTTGGTATATATATGTATATATATCAAGGGAGGTAGTTATCCTCAAACTTGATTATGATTGATGTTGTGTTTTGATGGGACTCCACCAATGGCGTCGATAGGCCTTGATGCCTTCTACCACGGTTCTTGTCGCTTTGGCTGCTAAATCTTTTGTTGCGGCCGGTATGCCCTCTAGGCGATAGGTAATTCCTAACTCCTTATATTTAGCAGTACCCATAACGTGATATGGTAAGCAATCAACGGCTTGTAAGTTTTTCAGGGATCCTAGGAAAAAGCCTAGACGATAGTGATGATCTGCATTATCTGTAACTGTAGGAACTACAACGTGACGAACCCAAATGGGAACTTCTACGTCTGCTGTTAATCGAGCAAAGCCGAGAATAGGCTCTAACGATTTGCCAGTTAACCACAGATGTTTATCAGGATCGATTTCTTTAAGGTCTAGGATGACGAGACTAGTGACATTGAGTAGCTTACGGTAGGCCACCTCTTGGTGGGGATCAAAACAAATTCCACTTGTATCTAAACAGGTATGGACGTTTCTTTCACGGAAATATGTGAAAAGCTCAGTAACAAAGTCGATTTGCATCAGAGCTTCCCCACCTGTGACGGTGATACCACCATTAGTATAAAATTGGCGGTTACGTTCGTACTGGTCCCACAACTCCTCAACAGTCATGAATTTAGCATCATCACTAATTTCATTCCATGTGTCAGGATTGTGGCAATAAGCACAACGCATGGGGCATCCTTGGAGAAAAACCACCATGCGCATGCCTGGACCATCAACCGTACCCATTGTTTCGACCGAATGAATACGTCCTGTCATAGAAAACCTCGATTAGATTTGTTGATGGAATGTACGGGAAATAACTTCGTCCTGTTGTGCTTTAGTCAATTTGCTGAAGTGCACTGCGTAACCAGACACACGAACAGTCAATTGAGGGTACAACTCAGGATGCTTTTGAGCGTCTAACAATGTTTCGCGAGTGAACACGTTAACGTTCAAATGATGACCGCCTTTTTGGGAGTAGCCATCCAATAACTCTACCAAGTTATCAATTTGTTGTTGGTTGCTCATGGGTATTACCTCCTTTCAACCAAGACTAACACTCGTATCGGTGCCGGTGAAAGCAGTCCGATACTATGGAAGACGTTATTTATCTTCCTTTATAGTAACATTCGGTTCACTACATGCGAAGTTTGTATTGGAGTTAGGCAATTGAGATGGATCTAACTCGATATCAAAATCGCTGAGGGACACAAATGTTTCACCAGATTTACCTAATGCGTCAGGAATGATAGAGAAGGTATTGGAAATACCATCGGAGCTATCACGCCATGGCATTTTTGCTACGGATGCCAACGAAGAAATAGCACCGTGAGTATCACGACCATGCATTGGGTTAGCACCAGGAGCGAAAGCTTCACCAGCTTTACGACCATCTGGTGTGGAACCTGTTGCAGTACCATATACTACGTTGGAAGTAATTGTTAACAAGCTCATAGTAGGAACGGATTGACGATATGTAGGATGTTTACGAATCTTGTTCATAAATGTGGAAACAACTTTTGCTGCCAAGCTATCTACACGATCGTCATCGTTACCATATTTAGGGAAGTCACCTTCGATTTCGAAATCAACAGCGATGCCGTTTTCGTCGCGAATAGGTTTTACTTTAGCGTATTTAATAGCAGACAAGGAGTCAGCTACTACGGATAAACCAGCAATACCAGTTGCAAACCAACGAGTTACCTTGCGGTCATGCAATGCCATTTCTAGTTTTTCATAAGCATATTTGTCGTGCATGTAGTGAATGATGTTCAATGCGTTTACATATACACCTGCTAACCATTCCATCATGTCGTCGAATTTTTCCCATACTTCGTCGAACTCTAAGTATTCAGAAGTAATAGGGCGGTATTTAGGGCCAATTTGTTTCTTCAATTTTTCGTCAACGCCGCCATTGATTGCATAAAGCAAGCATTTTGCCAAGTTGGAACGAGCGCCGAAGAATTGCATTTCTTTACCAATACGCATTGGAGATACACAGCATGCAATAGCGTAGTCATCACCAGAATTAGGACGCATTAAGTCGTCGTTTTCGTATTGGATGGAAGATGTTTCAATAGATAGTTTTGCACAGAAGCGTCGGAAGCCGATTGGCATGCGAGGGGACCACAATACAGTGAGGTTTGGTTCTGGAGCAGGACCAAGGTTAGTTAATGTATGTAGGTAACGGAAGGACATTTTTGAAACCAATGTACGACCGTCAGTGCCCATACCACCGATGGACTCAGTAGTCCACACAGGATCGCCTGTGAACAAGTTGTTGTATTCGTGAATACGTGCGAAGCGAACCATACGTAATTTCATGATGAAATGATCTACGAACTCTTGGATTTGTTCTTCTGTGTATGTACCATTGCGAAGGTCGCGTTCTGCGTAGATGTCTAGGAATGTAGAGTTGCGGCCGATGGACATAGCAGCACCGTTTTGCTCTTTAATAGCGCCAAGATAGCCGAAGTAAATCCATTGCATAGCTTCTTTAACGTCTTTAGCTGGTTCAGAAATATCGTAACCGTAGGACGCAGCCATTTCTTTCAATTCTTTTAAGGATCGGATTTGATCTTGAATTTCTTCGCGGTCACGAATTACTTCTTCCAGCATATCGCCCATAGTGATGCTGAATTGTTCTTTTTTCTCTTCAATGAGATAATCTACACCATACAAAGCGATACGGCGATAGTCACCGATGATACGGCCACGGCTATAAGCATCTGGTAAACCAGTTACGATATGCGCCGTACGAGCGGCACGCATTTCAGGTGTATATACATCAAATACGCCATTATTGTGAGTTTTACGGTGCTTTTTGAAGAAGTCTTCTGTTTGCGGATCCATTTTGAAGCCGTATTCTTCAATAGCGGATTTCGCAGTACGCAAGCCACCATAAGGGAACATAGCGCGTTTTAATGGTTTGTCAGTTTGCAAACCAACGATCGTTTCAAGGTCTTTGTCGATATATCCTGGCGCATGGGCAGTAATGTGTGTGGCCACGGAAGTATCGGCATCAATCATGCCGCCTTTTTCACGTTCTTCTTCATAAAGCTTCATTACTTGGTCCCATAATTTTGTCGTTCTTTCTGTAGGACCAGCAAGGAAGGAATCGTCCCCTTCATAGGGGATATAGTTTCTTTGAATAAAGTCGCGTACGTCAACGGCTTTATCCCACACACCTGTGTTAAAATCTTTCCATGCAGTATGTTGCATTTTGCACCTCCATAAAAGGATATAACTATAGATTTCTATGCCTATAGTGTACAATGTTTGTCATGATTTAACAAATTTTAAATGATATGGATTTTCAATACATGCTATGCAGTTTTCGTAAGTATAGTATTTATTTATATTTAAATTCAGTAGTTTGTGTTCTTTATAAAGTCTGTAACTATAGGAACAGATTGTAATGTTTGAACGATGTATACTTAGGCGTTTGGGAAACTCTATTATTGTTAGATAATGAAAATTTATATCAATAAATAGAAAGAGTTCGATATAAGGGAACTAAATTTTTATAATATTAGTAATGTATTATGGTAATATTAAAATATGTTATGTAATATATACTGCGTTTTGATGGACTTAGTTTAGATAGGATGAGTTAGTTCTCAATCACTTGTGAATACGTGTATTTAGCGTAATGTAACTTTAAAGATCCTATATAGATACTGTGAAAGGTGGATGCTAATGACAAATCGAATGAAAGCTATTTTGGGTGCATCTGCCACGATTGCCGTATGGGCTACAGCATTTCCGTTTGGTAAACTGGCATTACAGTCAGTAGATGCATTGACACTCTCTGTAGCAAGAGTGGTAGGTGGTGCTATACTCATGCTAATTATTGGTGTATTCAAAGGATTACACATCCCTACATCTTGGCGCGAGTGGGGCATATATATTTTATTAGGTGCTACAGGGAATTTCGTTTATCAAATCGTTTTTAATGAAGGACTTCGCACAATCCCAGCGGCTACTTCAAGTATTATTATGGCTTTGACGCCTATGACGACAGCACTTTTAGCATTAGTGGTCTATAAAGATAGAATACGTCCTGTCGGATGGATCTTTACTATCACTGCATTTATAGGTGTAGCTATTATTATTCTTTGGAATTCTACTCTTACAATTCCTATGGGTGCATTGTGGACTTTATTAGGTATGATATTGTTTGCGATTTATAATATCCTCAATCGTGGCCTTAGCCTGAAAGGTTATAACTCCATTACCATAGCTATGTGGTCAATGTTTACAGGTGCCATTATGGCATTACCTTTTGCAGATCATGCTATTGAAATGATTGTACAGGCACCACTTAGTGCACAACTAGCCATGGTGTATTTGGCTTTCTTTTCCAGTGCTTTAGGATTTGTATTCTGGAGTTATGCTTTTGAACATGCTGAAAAGGTATCTGATGTAACCAACTTTATGTATATTTCACCAATCGTGGCAGCTATAGTAGCGGCATTCTTATTGGGAGAATTTCCAAACATGGGGCTTTATATTGGGGCACCAATCATATTAGGATCATTGTTCTTGTTTAATCGATATAGATGATGGGTTTGATGTAAAGGACCTGTTTTAATCTTAAATAAAAGTATATAGATACGAAAAGAACCTCAACATTTTTGCTGAGGTTCTTTGTATTATAATTTCTTTTTTGTTAGTTTTTCATAGAGTATTTTACCCATCTTATAGTTATCATCAGAGATTTCTAATTTATGAGATGGTAATTCAAATAGTTTTGTTCGATCTTTATCAAAACCGGATACATCTTTTACGCCTACCATATCAGCAGACCTAGCAAGTGATATCTCTTTAGTTTCTTCGTTAATAAAGTAAAGATAGGCATCTAAACCAAAGGATTTATTTTCATCCTTTCTAAATGTAGTAATAACCGCAGGAGCAAAAATTACTAGTTCTTTTTCTTTTCCTGCAGCTATATGTGCGTAGTTTGTATCTACATACTCTGCATATACATAAGGTTGGCCGGATTTTATCGTATCGTAGTCTGCAGTATATACTTCAACCATATGTAAATCAAAAGTAGTTCCTAGAAAACTACTATACATGGCAGATTGTATTTCTGCTGTTTTCTCCACTGGTGGACGAGGGGATTCCTTTTTCATAGAACTTATAATTTGTTCTTTTCTTTGAATGCCCCGTTTTTTACGATTTTCTATGGTTCTTTTATTTTGCTCATCTAACTCTTTTTCACGAACTACCGTAGCTTCTTCTAACGTATCATAATATGTAACTTTTGATTTTCCAGCTCCCATCTCTACTACTGCATGAATTTCTTTTTTATGAGATTCAGCATTTTTCGGTGTGCTAGCATTTGCTAGACAAAGAGGGGCTAAGAGGGTGCAAGCAATACTCGCCAACACAAGGTTCTTCACTATCATAATATACTCTCCTTGTTATACAAAACAATTACAAGTAAATTATAACATAAAAATAAAATAAAATTAAATATAATCTAATTAATAATTAAGAATTGATTAAAAAGTGATTGCTATATAAAGAGTTAATTAAAATACCCACTACCTATAGATGAGGCAGTGGGTATTTTCTTGTTTTACTATTGTAGGTCAACAAGCTTGAAGTATGTTGGTTCAAGATCGTATTGATATAATTTATACGCTCATGCCCGCAGCATAGTTTTCGTATAGTTCTTTATAGTGACCACCGCGTTTGATGAGTTCGTGGTGTGTCCCTTGTTCTACGATGGTGCCGTTTTCTACAACTAGTAGGAAATCGGCATTTTTTATTGTTGATAAGCGATGGGCGATAACGATACTAGTTCGACCTTTGAGAAGGGTGTTCATGGCTTTTTGAACCTCCAGCTCGGTTCGGGTATCTACGTTAGCCGTTGCTTCGTCGAGGATAAGAATGCTAGGGTCTGCCAAGAAGGCACGAGCGATGGTAATTAATTGGCGTTGACCTTGAGATAGGTCATCACCACCTTGTTTGAGCACTGTATCATAACCATTTGGCAAGGTGCGGATAAAGTGATCTGCCATGGCAAGCTTTGCTACATATTCGATTTCCTGACGACTAGCATTTGGCTTACCGTAGCCGATGTTATCAGCAATAGTGCCTGTGAAAATCCATGCATCTTGCAATACCATGCCTACCGTATTATGTAAGCTTTCACGAGATACGTCACGAATGTCGACGCCATCAATGGTGATACGGCCTTTCATAATATCGTAAAAGCGCATGATGAGGTTCACTAAGGTTGATTTACCAGCTCCCGTAGGGCCTACAATGGCTACCATGGATCCACCAGGAATATGAATGTTGATATCCTTCATAAATACATTAGAGGGGGTATAGCCAAAATCAACATGTTCAAAGTCGATAGTGCCTGTATGCGTTATAGGATTCGAGGTATTAGTCATTATAGAGGGATCTGAGCCAATCGTATCTGTGTTAATAGGGGATTTACTATTAGATAACACAAGTTTTCCATTATCGATTTCAGAAGGTGTATCTATGATCTCATAAATACGGCCTAAAGCGGCGGCAGTTTCTTGAAATTTTGTCATAATGTAGGAACTACGAGAGAGTGGATCCGATACTTGGCCTACATAGAGGAAGAAGGCCTGGATATCACCAATAGAAATAGCACCACGCAACACCATGAGGCCCCCTTGAATAGCGACGAGGCAATAGGTGAATTGATTTAGAAATTTTACAAGAGGTTCTACGAGCTGACTCGTAAAAGCAGCGCTTCGCATACTTTTAAATAGATTTTCATTCAGCACCTGTACTTGATTCGTCGTAGTATCTTCCAGACCAAAGGTTTGAATGATTGGTTTTCCTACAACAATTTCTTCAATGCCACTATTGAAAGCGCCTAAGGCATTCTGATTTCTAAGGTACACGCGGCGTGCTCGTTTAGATAGCCACGTTAAACATACGATGCCGACTAGTATAATACCGATAATGGAGGCCCCTAATATAGGGCTAATCCAAAGCATCATAGCAGTAGCACCAATAATGCCGATAATGGCAGAGACAAGGCCTGGTACACCTTCACCGATTGTTTCTGCTACAGTATCTAAATCAGACGTAAGGCGGCTTAGTAAATCGCCCCGCTGGTGATCGTGAAAGTACTCGATAGGCAATGAGTATAAATGAGTACTCATGCGTGTACGTAAAGCGAGTACTGTCTTTGAACCGATAGAAGCCATCATGTATTCCCCAAAGTAGGTGAATAAGGCATGCCCACTATAGATGGCAATGAGCCAGAGGATGATTGTATCAATAGAGGCAAAGATAGTATTAATATCTTGATCTGTTTGTAATCCACTAACAATAGCATCTACCACTTTACCAAGTAACACTGGAGCGGAGACCTCAAATATAGCTGCAGTAATAAGTGCTAAGATGAGGAGAGCAAGCCAGCCCCATTGGCTTTTAGATTCGACTAGGAAACGACGTAATGGGCTCATGCTGTCACCTCCTGAGATGCTAAAATCTGTTGATATACAGTAGAGGTAGTCGCTAGCTCATCATGTGTGCCATATCCTGCAACTTGACCTCTGTTAATGATTAGAATATGGTCTGCTTTTTTTGCGGCGCTTACCTTTTGCTCCACAGAAATGAGGGCTGGTCGATTGTCCTTTTGTAACTCCTCATGTAGTGCTGTACGAACAGCACGCTCTGTAGTGCCGTCTAGGGCGGAAAAGCTATCGTCGAATATGAATAAATCAGGTTTACGCACTAAGGCTCTAGCCATGGCGAGGCGCTGTCGTTGACCACCAGATAGATTGGTACCACCTTGGGAAACCATATACTGGTAACTACCTTCAAGACGATTGATAAACTCATCTGCCTTAGCCAAGTGGCATGCATTTTCTACATCTTCTACTGACAGTACTTGTCCTGATGCGGCTCCATATCGAACGTTCATATCGATAGTTCCGGTAAACAAATAAGCCTTTTGTGGTACATAGCCAATATGAGCGCGCAAGTCATCTACATTCCACTCATAGATGGATTTACCTTTAAAGAGAATATCTCCAGACTCGATGGCGAAGAGGCGGGGGATGAGGTTAGTGATTGTACTTTTACCAGAACCGATATCGCCCATAATCGCCAAGGTTTTGCCGTGATGTACCGTAAAGGAGATATTTTCAAGTGCAGGGGACTCAGCATTATCGTAACGGAAGGTAACGTTGCGGAATTCCAAAAGTGGTGTATTATCGTTTGCCGTTGCCGTTGCCGTTGCCGTTGCCGTTGCCGTTGCCGTTGCAGTTGCCGTTGCCGTTGCGGTTACGGTTTCTGTACCTGTAGAGGTTTGGTAGCTTCCTTGATTAGTAGAATGCTTAGTAGATTGAGACATTGAATTTGTAATACTACTAGCATATGGTTCTGGGAATGTATCTGTATTTTCGTGTTCTAACAACTCACGAATGCGAGCGTAACACACGATAGCTTCCGGGATGTCGATGATTACGAATATGGCCATGAGCATGCTCAATAGGATGAGGTTTGCATACTCGATAACGGCCATGATATCACCAACTTGTAGGGAGCCCATGCTGACATTGTAGCCGCCGAACCAGAGAATAGCTACGGTACTCATATTAAATAGAATGAGTATGGTCGGTAAACCGATAGCAAAGGTTTGGCGCAGTTTTTTGTTCAGTCGGGCGGACTCTGTGAAAATAACAATTTCCTTGTCGTTTTCGTAGGTTCTCCTGTTGAAAGCTCTGATAACAGGCATACCTACGATATGATCTCGAACCATATCGGTGATATCATCTAGCTTTAATTGTATAGCTTTGATAATTGGCAAGGCGCGACTTTCAATAAAGATAATGGTAAGTATCATGCAAGCCATAACGGCAAGGATGACGAGACCTAGTTGCCAGCTCTTATAGAAGGTAAGTCCTAGACCGACGCAAATCATGAGTGGCATAGGGAGGATCATATTTAAACCTTCCCCGAGAACAGATTGAATTTTTTCTACGTCCCTGCTTGTGCGCATCAATATGGTGCCGGTACCAAAGTGGGTAAAGTCGCGGAGTGAAAAGCATTGTAATGCTTTTACTAGATCGTCACGCAATACCTTGCCTAAAGATGCTGAGATATGCGCACTCATAGCAACGCCTAGAATAGCGGATAGGACGGTTAGTAGTGCCACAACAAGCATGTTCATGCTAGAGTTCGTGATCATGTCTAAATCGCCACGAAGTACACCATCATTGATGATGGTTGCCGTTAATGTTGGTATATATAATGTGCCTGCCACGGTGAGTAAGGAAAGAAGCGATACTATGGCAGCAGGAAACCATAAGGGTTTTATATAATGCATAAATGGTTTCATGTGAATCCTTTTGATAAATCAATAATTTTTGATATTTATATTATATTGCATAAAATTAAAATTATCTAGTAGGATGAAATTTATTACTAAAAGTTTATTATCAATTAATAAGTGTTATGATTAAGTTTATATCATCTTATTAAAATTTTTGATATACTAAATAAGCATTTTTTTGTAATTTTTGTTTTGAAGTAGTAAGGAGAGTTTCTAATGAAGTTGAATTGGAAATTATTCGCACCGCTTGTAGTAGCTATTATTGTATGGCTCATCGGTGCTCCTGAAGGTCTTAGCGCAAATTCTTGGATTTATGTAAGTATTTTCGCTGGCCTCGTGGTAGGGTTGATTTTAGAACCAATGCCACCAGCTTTCATCGGTATCATTGCTGTTACCGTGTCTATGTTGTTTAAGGTTGGTCCTGCCCCTGTGGTAGATAAAGCAACCGGTGTCGCTAAGGCGATTACTGATGCGCAAGCTATCAGCTGGGGCCTTAGTGGTTTCTCTAATGCCATCGTATGGTTGATCTTTGCCGCTTTCATGATTGGTATTGGTTATGAAAACTCTGGCCTTGGTCGTCGTATTGCTTTGTTCCTTGTAGCAAAGCTTGGTAAGTCTTCCTTAGGTCTTGGTTATGCCATTGCTATTACGGACCTTGTGTTGGCTCCATTTATTCCAAGTAATGCGGCTCGTTCTGGTGGTACGATTTATCCAATCGTATCTAGTATTTGTCCGATGTTTGATTCCTATCCAGATAAGAACCCTCGTAAAATTGGTTCCTATTTGAACTGGGTCGCGTTGGCAACTACATGTGTGTCTAGCTCTATCTTCTTGACTGGTGCAGCGCCAAATCCATTGGCTCTAGAATTGTCTGCTAAATCTGGTATCGTAGCGGCGAACTGGGGCACATGGTTCCTCGCATTCTTGCCAGTAGGCCTTATCTTGTTCATCATCACTCCATTGTTGACCTATGTATTCTGCAAGCCAGAGGTGAAAGGTTCTCCTGAAATTGCAGCCTGGGCAAAGGATGAGTATAAGAAACTAGGCTCCATGACACGCAGTGAAATCTTCATGGCCTTAATTTCTGTATTGGCTCTTGTGTTGTGGATTGGTGCTTCTACATTCAAAGTAAACCCTACAACAACAGCTTTAATTGTTATTATTTTGATGATTTTCACTAAGATTATGACATGGCAAGACTTCCTTGCTAACAAACCAGCATGGAATGTTTTGACTTGGTTTGCTACACTCGTACCTATGGCTTCGGGCCTTAAAAATGTAGGCTTCTTAGACTGGCTTGCTAAATCTGCTGGTGGTTCTTTGGTTTCTTTAGATCCTACAATGGCAGTTCTTGGTTTGCTATTAGCATTCTGCTTGCTTCGTTACTTCTTTGCATCTGGTACTGCTTATGTAACAGCTATGGTAGGTTTATTTGCTACTTTAATTCTTCAAATTCCTGGCGTTGATCCAGCGCAAGTCATGTTGATTCTGTTAGTACCGATGGGTATTATGGGTATCCTTACACCATATGGTACTGGTCACAGCCCAATTTGGTTTGCTAGTGGCTATAACAAAGGTCCTGAATTCTGGAAATTAGGTGCTATCTTTGGGATTATCTACCTCGCTATCTTTATCGTGGTGGGGATTCCATGGATTCAGTTCGTAATGCCACTTTTAGGATAGGCTTTCCGCCGCCATATGTCTCTCTGCGCTCCATTTGCTGCAAGTCGCTGGATAGACATATGGCGGCTTCTTCTATCTTAAAATGGCAAAACTCACTTCAAGAGGGCAAGTCGCTTAGTAGATACAATGCGGCTTCTTTTTATCCTAAAATGGCATAGCTCACTTCGGGAGGGCAAGTCGCTGGATAGACATATGGCGGCTTCTTCTATCTTAAAATGGCAAAACTCACTTCAAGAGGGCAAGTCGCTGGATAGACATATGGCAGCTTTTTCTATCTTAAAATGGCAATACTCCACAAAATTCGACAAATCTATAAAAATCAATATAATAGTGGTGTGATGGTAAATTACTTGTCTGGGGTTTTTACTGGAGGTGTTTATTATTATGTCTACTTCGGAGCGTGTGGTGCAGTCGATTTTATATGAGCTTGGTTGTATTTTAATTGGTTGTTTGGTAATGCACTTTGTTCCGCATGAGGGACAGCCTTTTGTATTAATGGTTATTTTTTCCTTGCTGGCGATGGTTTGGAATTTTGTGTTTAATTGGATTTTTGATAAACTAGTACCAGGTGATCGATTAGCGCGAGGCCCAATCATTCGTACGGTTCATGCTGTGTTATTTGAAGGCTTATTTATGATTGCAACGGTGCCAATTATTATGTACATGATGCAGATGACCTTTTGGATGGCTTTTATGACGGATATAACGATGACATTGGTTATCTTAGGTTATACGTATGTGTATAATTGGGTATATGATCGGGCGCGTCTATATTTTGTAGAGGCTTAATTTGAAATATGAGGTAGGTACCTCTTGTAAAATCTATATCGTATAGTAGGAGGTTCTTATGTCCACAAAGTCTATTACGGGCACAGGTCTATTGTTGGCCGTAGCCTTATTGGCGCAAAGCTTGCGTCTCATTTTCCCATTTATTCCTAATCAGGTGAGCATGTTTCTCATCGGTTCCATTACGTCTGCTACGTTTGTACTCGCCACATGGCGCTATGGTTGGAAAAATGGTCTTGTTATTGCTTGGATTGCACCAGTAGTAGCACATTTACAAGGCATGTTGCCGTTGCCGCCGTTTATTTTGATTACCGCCCTTGGCACGACAGCCTATGTATTCGTAGCCCACTGGTTACAACATAAACCAAAGGCTTTACTTATTATTGTTGCTGCCTTGGTAAAAGCAGGCGTTCTTTTTGGTGGTTATTCTTTGTTCTTTTCATTGTTTCAATTCCCACCAAAGATTGTAAACACTATGTTATTTGTATCTAGTTGGCCACAATTAGTGACATCCTCTTTGGGCATTATTTTGGCTCTACTTATTACAAAACGTACTAAAAATTAGTCTAACTTAACTTAGAGTTATGACAACCCATTCAAAATAGATATGACTTTTTAGGGGCACTCAGGCTGTATGAGTGCCCATTTTTGTTGACCTTAATCATTGTCTACTTTTATAATTAACATATTGTATACAAATATGAGGAGTTGATTGGAATGAAATTTAATACAAAATGTGTTCACGGCAGTGGCAAGCCAGATAATACTGGTGCAATTTCCCCTGCAATTTATATGTCTAGTACATTTTCTCATCCACAATTGGGTGATACAACAGGTTACCAATATACGCGTGAGTCTAATCCGACGCGCGACCGATTGGAACAGTTAATAGCAGGCCTTGAAGAAGGTTTAGATGCGTTGGCATTCTCTTCTGGTATGGCCGCAGTGGACGCCGTATTCCATTTATTCTCCCCTGGAGACCACATCATTTTAGGTGATGACTTATATGGTGGTTCTATCCGTATGTTCACCAATATTTATGAGAAAAACGGCATAGAATTTACATATGTAGGTACATCTGATCTTGATGCGGTGAAAGCAGCTTTTAAACCGAATACAAAGGCTGTTTATATTGAAACGCCAACAAATCCTATGATGGAGATTACTGATATTCGCGCTCTCTGCGCGTTAGCCCATGAGCGTAATGCGCTTGTAATCATCGACAATACATTCTTGAGCCCATATTTCCAAAAACCTTTAACGTTGGGTGCAGATATTGTCGTTCATAGCGGTACGAAATTCATCGGTGGTCATCACGATGTAATTTCTGGTTTCACTATTGTGAAAGACGATGAATTGGCTGCTAAATTGCGTCTAATTTACAAAACCGTAGGTGCTTGCTTATCTGCAATGGATAGCTGGCTCGTAATTCGCGGCGTTAAAACATTGGCCCTTCGTATGGAGCAACACCAAAAGAATGCCATTGCCCTTGCTGAATGGCTCAAAACACAACCTAAGGTAACAAAAGTATTGTTCCCAGGCCTTCCTGAACATCCAGGCTATGAAATCAATAAAGCTCAAACGACTGGCTTTGGTGGCATGTTATCCTTCGAAGTAGATAGCGAAGAAACGGCTAAAACAGTATTGGAAGGCATTGAATTGATTCAATTTGCTGAAAGTCTTGGTGGTACAGAGTCTTTATTGACTTATCCTGTAACACAAACCCATCCAGATTTAAAGCCAGAAGATGCAGAACGTAAAGGTATTACACGTCGCTTATTGCGTCTATCTGTAGGTATTGAAGACACAGATGATTTGATTGCAGACTTGGAACAAGCTTTCAATAAATAAAGGAGTTCCTATGGGACAATATAATTTTGATCAAATTTTAGATAGAACCCACACAAAATCGTTGAAATACGATTTTGCTGTAAAGCGCGGTAAACCAGCAGATGTGTTGCCGTTCTGGGTAGCGGATATGGACTTTGAAATTCCGCCTGAGTTGAAACAAATCTTATTGGACCGCGTGAACCATGGCGTATTTGGTTATACCGAATCCGATGATGAATACTTTGAAGTGCTACAAAATTGGTTTACTACGCGCTTTAACTGGACGCCAGACCGAAAATGGCTCGTTAAAACTCCAGGTATCGTCTTTGCTTTGGCTATGGCTGTTCGCGCTTTCACCAAGGAGGGGGAAGGGGTACTCATCAATCAACCGGTGTACTACCCATTTAGTATGGTTATCGATGATAATGACCGTCGTCTCATCAATGTGCCATTAATCAAAGGCGAAGAGACGTATACTATAGATTTTGAAGGTATTGAACGCGCTATCGTTGAGGAAAATGTAACATTATTCCTCTTGTGTAATCCTCATAATCCAGTAGGCCGCGTGTGGACTGAGGACGAGTTAAAACGACTTGGCGATATTTGTATTAAACATAATGTACTCATCGTAAGCGATGAAATCCACGCTGACTTTGTTTGGAAAGGGCATACTCATAAGGTTTTTGCCGACCTTGGTGAAAGCTATGCAGAGCATTGCATCGTATGTACTGCACCGAGCAAGACTTTCAACATCGCCGGCTTACAAGTAAGTAATATTTTCATTCCTAATGATTCCTTACGTCGTCGTTTTATTAAAGAAATCGACCGTGCTGGTTATAGCCAGCTAAATACAATGGGCATCGTTGGTTGTGAAGGGGCCTACAAAGTGGGTGCCCCTTGGCTCGATGAGTTAAAAGAATATATTCAAGATAATATTCAATTCACCATCGACTATGTAGCAAACTATATGCCGAAAATTCATGTATATCGTCCAGAAGGGACGTATCTCATGTGGCTAGATTGCTCCAAGTTGCCATTAACCCCAAAAGAGCGTGATGAATGGATTATCAATGAAGCTAAATTGTGGCTTGATACTGGTTCCATGTTTGGCGTTGATGGGGAAGACTTTGAACGTATCAATGTAGCGTGTCCTCGTAAAACATTGGAAGAAGGTCTTGAAGCTTGGCGCCGTGCCTACGAGGCTAGAGGCTTTTAATCAGATTAGTTAGATTATTTAGATTAGTTAGATTATTTAGATTAGGTTATCAAATTGTTAAGTGTGTAGAGGTGATAATATGCCTATTAAAGTAATAAAAAATTTACCGGCCATAACGAAATTAGCTCAAGAGAATATTTTCGTAATGGATACAGAACGGGCGGAAAATCAACAAATCCGACCTTTGAATATTCTGTTAATCAATTTGATGCCTACTAAAGAGATTACAGAGACTCAAATTTTACGTGCTCTTAGTAATAGCCCATTACAAGTTAATTTAACCTTAATACATACTGCATCTCGAAAATCAAAAAATACAGATGAGCAGTATTTAGAAACTTTTTACCGTACCTTTGAGGAGGTAAAAGACGAGTTCTTTGACGGCATGATTATTACAGGGGCTCCTGTAGAGTTAATGCCTTTCGAAGAGGTAGACTATTGGCCTGAGCTAGTAGAAATTATGAATTGGGGCGAAGAGCATGTATACTCTACGTTCTATATCTGCTGGGGCGCTCAAGCTGGTTTGTATCATCATTTTGGTATTAATAAATCCATTATGGATGAGAAATTATTTGGCGTGTACGAACATGATATCTACAATGATCGACCATTACTCTTACGTGGCTTCGATGAAAAGTTCTGGATGCCACACTCCCGCCATACCACAGTTTCCTTGCAACAAATTAAGGAAAATCGCGATTTGGAACTCTTAGCGGGTTCTGACCCAACAGGTGCAGCTATTGTTCGTAGCTTAGACAATAAACATATCTTTGTCTTTGGTCATGCCGAATACGATTGGGACACACTCAATCGTGAATATGAACGGGATATCAAAAAAGGTATGGATATTGCGGTTCCTGAAAATTATTTTCCTAACGACGATCCAAAACAACGTCCTATCGTACGCTGGCGTTCAGTAAGTACATTATTATTTACAAATTGGTTAAATTATTATGTTTACCAAGAAACACCGTACATCATTGAACAAATTCAAAAAATGAAATTTGAACGCGATAAAAATTTAGGTGCCTATATCTAAACTATCGTATGTAGCTATTGCCCCTAATTACTTCTGATAATCTCTAATATGGACTATTCAATTAGAAGTTACTAGGGGCTTTTCTGTACATTCATTTATACAGTTACTTAGCTCGCTAGAGTAGGTTGAAACTACTTGGTGACTTTTAAAACCCACCATAGTTTTAAGTTATGGATAAGTTCATATAAAAAATAGTAGACATAATTTTTAAAGCATAGTACTATACTAGGTATAAACAACGAACTAAATTCACAGTTAACATAAAGGAGTTGTCATAATGAGTAAACAATACAGATTTGAAACATTACAATTACATGCCGGTCAAACGATAGATCCAACAGGTGCGCGTGCAGTACCTATTTACCAAACTACATCTTTCGTATTTAAAGACGCAGAAGAAGCAGCAGGTCGTTTTGCCTTAACTAATCCTGGTGGCATTTATTCCCGCCTTGGCAATCCTACTACTGATGTATTGGATGCTCGTGTGGCACAACTTGAAGGTGGTGCTGGTGGTATCGCAGTCGCATCTGGTTCCGCAGCGATTACATATTCCATTTTGAACGTAGCTAATGCGGGCGACAATATCGTAGCAGCTTCCACTTTGTACGGTGGTACTTACAACTTGTTCACAGCTACATTGCCACGTCTTGGTATCGAAACTAAATTTGTAAATCCTGATAACTTAGAGGAATTTGAAGCAGCTATCGATGAAAATACAAAAGCTGTTTACATCGAGTCTATCGGTAACCCTGGTATCAACCTTATCGATGTACAAGCAGTAGCTGATATTGCACATAAACACAACATTATCTTGATCGTAGATAACACATTTGCATCTCCATACTTGTTCCGTCCATTAGAACATGGTGCTGACGTAGTTGTTCATTCTGCTACTAAATACCTTGGTGGTCATGGTACAACATTGGCTGGCGTAGTTGTAGAATCTGGTAAATTCGATTATAAAGGTTCTGGTAAATATCCTGGCTTCTCCGAAGGCGATGAACACTATAATGGTTTAGTATATGGTGATTTACCAATTCCATTCACTGTAAAAATCCGCGCTCAATTGCTTCGTGATACTGGCGCATGCATTACTCCACTTGCATCTTGGCAAATCTTGCAAGGCATTGAAACATTATCCTTGCGCGTAGAACGTCACGTTGAAAATACTCGTAAAGTAGTAGACTTCTTAAGCAAACATCCAAAAGTAGCGTGGGTAAGCTATCCAGAATTAGAAGATAACAAATACAAAGCGTTGGCTGATAAATACTTCCCTAAAGGTGTTGGTGCTGTGTTCACATTCGGCGTAAAAGGCGGAAAAGAAGCAGGTATTAAACTTGTTGACTCTTTGGAAATCTTCTCCAACTTGGCTAACGTAGCCGATGCAAAATCCCTTGTTATTCATCCAGCATCTACAACACATGCACAACTTAACGAAGAACAACAAAAATCTGCTGGCGTAACACCAGACATGATTCGTTTGTCCATCGGTCTTGAAAATGTAGATGACATCATCGAAGACTTGGCACAAGCTTTAGATAAAGCATAATCTCTCAATTCTCCATTTAGAAAAGCTATAAATCAAACTTTCAGAAAATACAAATGACATCCTTAAGCTAGACCTCGCTTAAGAAATAGAACATATAACTATCAAACCTATAAAACTTATACAAAAGACCTCCCTGCGTGGGAGGTCTTTTTGTGTTGGATTATATATTCTGTTTAACAGTAAATTAGATTATCTTAGGTATGACAAATCTCTCTATAGAGATAGTAACATATGGGATAGCGTTTATATACAAAAAAGACCTTGGATTCAATGATCCAAGGTCTTTTAAAGGGAGTATAGTGTGTGTAAGGTTCGGTCTGTGGTGTGTGAACACAGACCATTTCCTATTGTGTGAGATAGGAGTTAGGGAGCCCGTAGTGAGTCCTACGGGCTCTTTGAGTTTGTGTGTTAGTTTGTGTTAGAGAGCGTATCCAGTGGATACTGTGTGTATAGTATGTGTGTTATATGTGTAGTGTGTCATCTAAGTGGGTTAGGATAGGGTTCACTTGATGAGTTTAAAATCTTAGTATTTTGTGTTTTTAACTTTAGCGCTTAAAACTTTACCGTTCATGCCATCAACTTTAACTTCAGCTTTTTTGCCGCCGCCAGTTGTCATGTCGAATTCGTATACAGCTCGGCCGTTTTCACGTTCAACAGTCCATTCCATAGTTTGGAAGTCAGCACCAACTTTTTCGATAGCTTTTGTTTCAGCTACTTCAGGGATGATGATGTTTTGAACGTTGATAGCTTTGTTGCCTTTTGTGTAGCCTTTAACTTCTTTACCAACGATTTGACCAGTTGCTTCGTCTACTTTGATTTCTACTTCACGGTTGTTGTAGTAACCTTCTACTTCATAGTAAGGGTTGTGTTTAGCGTCATAGGAAATAGATTTTACAGATGCGCCAGGGAATTGTTGATGGAATACTGTAACAGCGCCCATGTAATCAACAGAATAGTTAGCTTGAGCGGATGGAGCTACGCTACCAACACCGTTCCAGTTGCTATGATTGTTGTAAGCATGGTTGCTAGCTGCGCCAACTACACCTGCTAATAATACTGTACTAACGCCGAATGCACATAAAACTTTGGATACTTTCTTAACATTTTTCATAATGAATGCCTCCTGATACCAAATTATAAGTTTCGTTTTTTTACGATTTTGTGAAAGTAGATTTTACTCAATCTACTTACGTATAATTTAATCTTGTTATATGAATATAAGATGAAATTAATGTTTTTTTGCATGAAGATGAGTATATCTTTTAGTTATTATGAACTGTTGACAATAACTATAAGGTATAGTCAAAAAGATAAGAAGTCTTAAAAATGTAGTATATATAGTTATATATAGTATTAGACTACATAGTTAACTAAAAGTCAATAATTGAAGTTGACAATTAAAAATACAAGTGCTTTAATTTAGGTAAGTAGTAGTTTGTTATTGTCTTATTAATGGAGGTATACCATGAGTTCTACCGTATCGAAACAAACTCGAATTACGACCCGTCAGCTAACAATGACTGCACTATTTGTGGCTTTGATCGCCGTAGGTGCTTTCATACGGGTACCATTACCTAACTGTCCGTTTACATTGCAGATTTTATTTACCACATTGGCGGGCATTGTCTTAGGTAGTCGTTTAGGCGCTGCTAGCGTAGGTATTTATATTGTACTGGGCCTTATCGGCGTACCTATCTTCACCTCTGGCGGCGGTCCTGGTTATATTTTACAACCCACTTTTGGCTATTTGATTGGCTTTATGGTTGGTGCTTATGTTGTGGGGCGAATTGCTGAATCGATGGATACCTTATCCTTTAAACGATTATTAGTGGGTTCTATATTAAATCTATTAATTGTATATGGCCTTGGTATGGTCTATCTATACTTCATTATGAACTTGTATTTAGGTAAACCAATTGGCGTTGAAGCTGTTATTATTACGTGCTTCTTAATTCCAGTAGGTCCAGATATTTTCCTATGTGCTGTAGCAGCATCTTTGGGTAAACGAATCGTCAAAGAACTACATCACTAATACAATGCGTTTATTGTGATATCTTAATTGTACAGATATTCTAATTATATAGATATGATTATTAGCATACAGCTTGAATCTCTAAATTTACTTAAAAGTATGGAATGTAAGATCTATGTATAACTTAATCATTCTTATTAAAAACGAGGCATATAGCCTCGTTTTTATTTGTTTAATTCTGTTTTATGGATATACATAACCTAAGATTGGTTCTGCAGATTTGATTTTTGTAATTTCTACATATGGTTGTTGACGACCGTGGAAGTCTCGAGTAGATACTTTGCCTTCGATAGATACCCATTGTTCATTTTGTAAGCTGTCTCCATCTGTTTTGTATGCAGTCATGCCGATAGGGGCGACGTCAGCGATACAGCAAGCCATAGCCATGCGAGAAATAGTAAATTCGTTAGATTTTAATGTATTATCTTCACGATTTACATAGCCTGTCATATATACAGTGTAATCTTTATATTGCTCTGCATTAGATCCGACTTTTACAATGGTTTGATAGAAATTATCGGAGTTTAAAACGATTTCTTTTTTCTCTTTAGAAATGCCCGGTTCTTTGCTTTCACTATTAACCGTAATAACCTCACCAATAGCGTCGTTTGTAAAGTCAAAGTTGTTGGTATCATCATTTACGCGAACGGCACCGTGAACACCTGTAGATGGAACGAGTACGGGTGGAACGATGAGCAATACAATAGGGATAATAATTGGAACTACAGATTTCCAATTGTGTTTGTAATATCTTGATGGAGCCCAAATAATCGTCGCTAGACCGCCTAAGATGAGGGCCACGCTGCTAATTCCGAGTAAAAGCTCGTAACGCGGTGCGATATAGTTTAAATAACGACCTGTCACGATGAGGTACACACAACAAATACCTAATGTGAGGTACAGCAAGCCTTTCACGATGGAAAAGCGATCTTTTAGTCTTAATGTCATGAAATCATCTCCTTTTGTAATCATTAGCTTAAAAGAAATTGATATGCTAGAGCCGCTAGATAGGACATAACGGCAATGGTTATGCTTAGTCGCACAATAAATGCAGTAGGCATATATTGTTTTAATAGATATATATTTTTTATATCTAACATAGGCCCCAAGATGAGGAAGCCCATAACTGAACTAATCGGGAATAGAGTGCTTAAGGACTTGCCGATGATAGCATCCGATGTAGAACAAATAGAGAAGAAGAACGCCAATACTAATAGAATTGGAATGGCGGCGAAGTCTGGTAATGTAAAGCCAGCCTTGAGTAGCCACGGCTTACCATATACTTGGACTACAGATAATACGCCAGCTGCCATAGAGAAATAGAATAGGAGTTGGGAAAACTCTTTTTCCATATGGATTAACAGCCGTTTCTTATCAATATGCTTAGATTTAGCTGATTCTAAGACGATTTCTTCATAGCTAAGGTTCTGAGGCGTTCTTACTTTCATCGTAGATGTAGATAGAGGCCAGAATCGGAAGGATAGGGCCACTAATAAGGCCACACCTAGGCCTAACACGATACGCCATAGGGATAGCATAGGATTGTCGGGAAATGCATACCACGTAGAGAGTATGGTAACGGGATTGATGATTGGACTAGCCAGCATAAATAGAAGCGCTACCGATAGAGGGATACCTCTATCTACGAGTGCTTTAAATAGTGGGATGATGGCACAGTCACAGATGGGTAATGCAAAACCACTAATCATAGCAGCACCATAGCTTTTCCAAGAGTGATCGCCCAAGAGTTTTAATAACACCTTTTGTGGTACGAAGTAGCGAATGACCGTTGAGCCCACGGTTCCTAATAGGAGGAACGGAATTGCTTCGATAACGAGACCCGTAATAATGGCAAAGCAGTGGTGTATGGAATAAGGAATATCGTGTCGAAAGGCAGTAACTAATAGTATATAAGTGGTAATACCGATAACTAATAGATTAGGGATTAGGCCCCATGTTGAATTTCGACATAATTGCTCTACCTTTTCAGGGCTAGGTTGTGTAACAATTTTTGCTTCTCCGTTGTAGGTGCGCAATAAAGCGTGATGTGCAGGCGTTTCTGTGATAATACAGTCTGCGCTATACAATTGACTTGCTACGTCATTTCCTAAACCAGGTAATATGGTTGATACAAATTGATCTGTACAAATATATAATACCTTTTCTATTTGTAATAGATGGCTCAGTTTTTCACTATATAACAAGGTTTCCAATTGGTGAAAGCCGAGCATGCCGTTCCACTCAATCCAAATTTCTTTGGGGTTGACTCGCTCTATATAGTTTGCGATTTCACTAGCTATAGTGTCGTAAGAGGATGGATTCGTAGGACTGATAGCACTCAATGTATCTGCATCGAGCTGTAATGGCTTTTTGATAAGCTCTACACTGCCTTCTTCGGCACTAATAAGTGCTGTACCACCTAACTTTTTACGGTGTTGTATTTGTTCGTTAATGAAGGTGCTTTTACCAGAGCCAATGAAGCCTGTAACGATATAAACAGGTATCATGATTGACACACTTCGTTATGTACCATTGGTACATTAAAATCTGTGCCGATAACGACTAAGCTATAATCGGTAGACTCAGTAGGTGCAAGGGAACAGTAATGTGTGCCATACTGAAGTTCGTGAGGTCCTTCTGTAGTTGGTACAATACCTTTTGCACGAAGTACTGTATCTGGCATGCCTTCTAATATGGTTTTCCATTGTACGAGGCTGAGAGTACGCAAATCTTTAAAGGTATGACTCATAAATAGATGTTCATCATGCAAGCAGTTGTCGTCGTGACAATGATAGAGTCGTTTGATGTAGTCCCGCAGGGAAAGGGTATCCCATGCTTCTTCGTGGATTGGCGTATTAGGTGCAAGGTCACGAATCATACGTTTTGTAATACTTGTTTGTTGAATATCCTCTGTATGGCTCAAGAAGATCGCATCGCTATGGGTAATTTGATCTTTAAAGAAGAGCCCGAAGTTTTTGATAAACATAGGTGCCTGCATTGCATCAACGGTCGTAACTGAAGCGTGCACATAGGCGGATTTTGCAATTTCTTCATCCTTACAAGTATGGATGATTTCACTTAATTTGCTGACACCAGATGGCTCGATATAGATAACATCAATTTCGTAATTTTGGAGAATATCGAGCAATGCTTGTTGAAAATTACCTTGTAAGCTACAACAAATGCAGCCAGATGTAACTTCGCGAACGGTAGCACCTGATTTAGCGAGATTTACCGCGTCAAGGCTGGTTTCGCCAAAATCATTTTCTATGATGAGAATTTTATCTGTAGATTTATGTTCTTTTAGTATATGTTGTAGGAATGTTGTTTTCCCAGATCCGAGAAATCCGGATATGATAACTATTGGAATCATATACACCTCCTGAGTAATGTAAACACAGTATACACCCATAGGATAACACAGAAAATACTCCCTGGGGTATATATAAAATTACGCATATATCAGGAATTAACTGACTTTTTTAAAATTTATGGGATATATACTTTATATGAGTATACTGGCAAGTGTAGTTGATATTCATAATTATTTGTAAGTAAAAGGTGTATGCCTTATGTAATATATATGAAAACATACTCCTATTTGGATAAATATTTATTTACATATTTTGACAAATTTATAAAAAATCCCTCCTATAGATTATTCAGTGAGGGGAGCTCAACTGGATGCCCTATAGGAGGGATGGAGAGAGACTATATTATTGTAATTTTGCTAACAATGCTTTGAGGTATACATACACATTCTCTACAGATGGTAAGTGGACGCGTTCTGTAGGCGTATGTGGGCTTACGATTGTAGGACCAAAGCTGATCATTTGTGTATTTGGCAATATGCCTTTCAATAAACCACATTCAAGGCCAGCGTGAACAGCATTAACATTGGCTGGTGTCTCAAACATTTCGTTATGTAAGGAAATCGCTTGCTCTTCTAATTTAGAGCCTTTGTCGTATTCCCATGCAGGGTAACCGCCAGTGCGCTCTGCAGATACACCAAGAGCTTTAGCAAGAAGCATCATTTTCTTAGTCAAGAATTCAAGGCTATTGCTGTTGGAGCTGCGGATAGAAATTACTATTTCTAGTGTATGTGCATTTTCACGAACAATAGCGATATTGTTAGATGTTTCTACAAGGTTTGGAATGGATTTACTTACAGAGTGAACCCCATCTTGTGCAAGATAGATATACGTAATGAGTGCTTCTGTTGTGTCATCTGCGTATACTACCTCTGGAGTCGCTACATCTTCCACTACGAATTTGAGACCTGGGTCTGCGACTTCATATTCATGTTGGTATTGTTTTTCTTGGTATGCAAGTAATGCTTTAATGGCTGCCACATCTTCGGAGCGTACAGATAAAACAGCTACAGATTTAGATGGAATAGCATTATGCTTAACGCCACCTTCGAAAGATGCCAAGCTTACAGGATATTGTTGTTGAATATCATAGAGTACGCGAGTTAATACTTGATTGGAGTTTGCTCGCTGCTCGTTGATTTCGATACCAGAGTGACCACCTTTAAGGCCAGTTACAGTGATGGACAAGCCCGCATCATAGCCTGGTTGGTTGTTATCGCGTAACAATGGAATGTTTACATGTACGTGGCAACCGCCAGCGCAGCTAACAGTAAAATCATGTTCAACCTCTGTATCAAGATTGATAAGGTAATCACCAGTTACTTGACCTTCTTTAAGGGCAAAAGCACCGTCCATACCTGTTTCTTCATTAGTGGTGAACAATAATTGCATAGGGCCATGTTGTTGGCTTTCATCCTCCAGGATAGCGAGCATCATAGCAGCGCCCATACCATTGTCGGCACCTAAAGTGGTGTGATCAGCACGCATCCATTCGCCTTCGATGATATTAGCAATTGGATCTTTAGAGAAGTCATGGTTAGAAGCATGATCTTTTACACATACCATGTCAATATGACCTTGAATGATGATACTTGGGCGGCTTTCGTAGCCTAGGGATGCATCCTTCTTGATAACTACATTTAAGATCTCGTCTTGATGAGCTTCAAGACCTAGGTTTTTAGCAAAGTTTACGATGTAATCGCTAATGCCTTTTTCATTGCCAGATTCGCGAGGAATTTGGCTCATTTCTTTAAAAATTTCTAATACGCGTTTTGCTTGAACGATTGTTTCCATAATGGTACCTTTCATTCTCTTGTAAATCATATATGTATTATCTAATAAAAGCCTTATAACAAGTGCTATACAACAAGGGCTTAAGTGAATGATTAGTTCGCTTAGATTGCTTGTTTTAGCCTCTTATAGTAACGATTTTCACAGACATACATAGGGAATATATAAATAATTAGTTTATATATATAGTTATATCACAAGAATGATTATTAGCATAGCTAATGCAGATACTAGCTATATAGGAATTATATTGTATAATGATTGTATACGATTAACGATTTAATAAATCCATTCGATTTTAGAAGGTTGGTGAACTAATGCAACATGACAGTCGCAATATCAGTATGCTTATGGATTTTTATGAGATGACCATGGCACACGGCTACTTTACGAAACAAGAAGAAATGGATCGCGTCGCATTTGACGTTTTCTTTAGACGCAATCCAGACAAGGGTGGCTTCGCCATTTTTGGTGGTCTCGAGCAAATCGTTGAGTACATTTTGAATTTACATTTTGATGAACGTGACATTGCTTATTTGCGCGACCAAGGCATTTTTAGCGATGAATTTTTAGACTATTTGAAAGATTTCTCCTTCAAAGGTGATGTGTACGCATTCCCTGAAGGCTCTATTATTTATCCTAATGAACCGGTTATTACTATCGTAGCACCTCTCATAGACGCACAAATCGTAGAAACTGCAGTGCTTACTATGATGAACCATCAATCCTTAATTGCTACAAAAGCTAACCGTATTGTTCGTGCTGCAGATGGCCGAGTGGTAGCCGATTTTGGGGCTCGTCGAGCTCATAATGTGGATGCTGCCGTATATGGTGCGCGCGCTGCGTATATTGGCGGTGTAGCCTCTACTGCAACGGTGTTAGCGGGACAACAATTTGGTATTCCTGTGAGCGGCACTATGGCCCATAGTTGGGTTATGTATTACGGCTCTGAATACGATGCTTTCAAGGCTTATGCTGAGGTATATCCAGATAATGCTGTATTCCTTGTAGATACTTATGATGTATTAAATTCTGGTGTACCAAATGCTATTCAGGTTGCTAAAGATGTATTAGAACCTATGGGTAAACGCTTAAAAGGTATTCGTCTTGACTCTGGCGACCTTGCGTATTTGGCTAAAAAAGCACGTCGCATGCTAGATGATGCAGGATTAGAAGATTGTAAAATTATGGCTTCCAATAGCCTTGATGAATATACGATAAAATCTCTCCTCCTTCAAGGTGGTCCTATCGATATCTTTGGGGTAGGTGAAAGACTCATCACCTCTAAGAGTGATCCTGTATTTGGCGCTGTATATAAGATTGCAAGCATTGAGAAAGATGGTAAATGGGAACCTCGTATTAAGATTTCTGAGGCCGTTGAAAAAATTACAAATCCAGGTCTTAAAAAGGTGTACCGCGTATACAATGAAAAAGGTCGTGCCATTGCAGACTTAATGACTTTGCTGCGTGAGGTACCTGATACAGAAGAGCCATATCGCTATATTAACCCTGAGCAACCTTGGCGTGAATTATACTTTGAAAACTGTACTTTTAAAGAGATGAAACAGCTCATCATCAAGGACGGTAAATTGATTAAAGAGTTACCAACCCTTGAGGAAATTCGCCAATATGTTAAAGACCAATTGGCTAATGAAATTTGGCCTGAAGAACAACGTTTTGAAAATCCTCATCGTCATTACCTTGATATGAGTCTAAGCTATTATCAATTGAAACTTGATTTATTGAACCGTATTTATCGGAAAAAATAGGAGGGCCTATGTTAGAAAATCCACAAGCTATAAAGGATGCCCTCATTCAATGGATTCGAGATTACTTTAGTCAAAATGGCCCCACTTGTAGTGCCGTTGTTGGTATCTCAGGCGGTAAGGACTCAACTATTGTAGCCGCTCTTTGCAAAGAAGCCTTAGGGGCAGATAGAGTAGTAGGTGTTCTCATGCCTAACGGTGTTCAATCCGATATCGACGATGCCAAGGCTGTAGTAGAGCATTTAGGTATTCCTCATATAACGGTTAATATTGGTGCTGCTTACGAAGCCTTAACGCAAGCTATTGTTCAAGGTGAAGGCTATGACGTTGTAACGGGTAGAAACGATTTGTCTCGAGATGCAGCTATTAATACGCCGCCTCGATTACGAATGGCGACACTCTATGCAGTGGGACAAAACTTGCCGAACGGCGCTCGCGTAGCTAATACTTGTAATGGCTCGGAAGATTACGTTGGATATTCTACAAAATTTGGTGATAGTGCAGGTGATTTTAGTCCTCTTGCACGACTCGTTGTAGAAGAGGTACGTCAAATTGGTAAGCTTTTAGATATTCCCGCATATTTAGTAGATAAGATTCCTAGCGATGGTCTTAGTGGTCAGTCTGATGAAGATAAACTAGGCTTTACTTATGCTATGTTGGACCACTATATTAGAACTGGCGAAATTGAAGATTTAGCAACGAAGGAACGTATTGATCGTTTGAACCGCATCAATAAACATAAATTAGAAATGATGCCGTCCTTTAATCCAAATATTTAACAACATTAATTGCTTTATATTTATATAGTGGAGGTAATATGGAGAACAAAATCGCTTTGATAGGTACTGGTGGAACGATTGCAGGGCAAGGTGCTTCTGATACAGATTTGACAGGTTACACAGCAGGCGTACTTGGACTCGATGAAATCTTAGCCTCTGTACCTGGCACAGAACCATATGGCCCATATACATATATTCAGTTTAGTAATATTGAAAGCTCCGATATTACTGTAAAACACTGGTTAGACTTGTCTAAGCTAGTGCAACAATTAGTTGATCAAGATGATATTGGCGGTGTTGTTATTACTCATGGTACTGATAGTATGGAGGAAACAGCATATTTCCTTAATCTTACTGTACATACTGATAAGCCTATTGTCGTTACTGGTTCTATGAGACCAGCCGGTGCTATTAGTGCAGATGGTCCTATTAACCTATTACAAGCTATTCAAGTGGCAAGAACTCCTGAAACTGCAGGCAAAGGTGTAGTAGTCGTTTTAAATGGTTATATTGATGGTGCACGTGATGTGTCTAAATGTAATACGACAAATGTAGCGACCTTTGATAGTCCATTAGTAGGACATCTTGGCATCGTACAAGATGGAATAGCTCATTACTATAAAGCTTCCACTCGTTGTCATACTAAAGATTCTGAGTTCGATGTAAGGGATCTAAAAGAATTGCCACGGGTAGTGCTTCTAACTTGCTATGGTGGTATGGATGATATGGTGCCTATGAGTGTGGTTGCTACAAATCCAGATGGCTTGATCTTAACTGGTCTCGGTCATGGCACAATTCCACAAAATGTACGCCAAATTACTCAAAATACGAAGTTCCCAACAGTACGTGCCTCTCGTACGGGCAGTGGTATGGTGTCTGCGGTTCCTCAAGATACATTGGCAGGGTATCTCGTAAGTGACACCTTGAGTCCACAAAAGGCTCGCATCCTATTAATGCTAGGTCTTACAAGAACTAAAAATCTTAAAAAGTTACAACAATTCTTCTATAAATATTAATGGATTGATGAATAGACAAATGAATATCTAAAGTAGCTATTTATAGTTGAAGAAATGGTCTACCATAACTAGCCTTAATATAATTATTTAGTGAAATTGAAATAGAATCTCAAAATTTAATTTGATATTCATTTTCAACTGTTATATTATGTATAACAGTTTTATATGCAATAAACCGCACATCCCGATCGCCTAGGATGTGCGGTTTTCATTTGAGTATTATCTTTTTTCTTATAAGCAGTATATTAAATGATATATTGAGTGAGCGATGGATCTAATGATATATCGTTTCATCCAATAATATATCGTTTGTAGAGCATGTGATATATTTATTCAGCGTCGATAGCATTTTCTAATGCTCTTTGTACGCCTACATAAACTGCTTTTGCTAAGGTGTCCCCAAACAAGGAGAAGGTGCCTGCGTCGGTTAAGACGTCACCATTTGTATCGATGGTGAGAATGACGCCATCTGTAGAGGTACCAGTAGCAGTGGTGTTGCGTTCTTTTGTGAGTGCATCAGGAATATCCTCGTTCATAAATGGATAGAGTTTCACACTTTCAGCGCCCCAATCTTGGAGGGCTGCAGTTTTAGCCTCTGTAATGGTCATCATAGCTTTCACCATGGCGCTGTCAGTTAAGGCCTTATTCGTAAAGACGAGGATGTTGATTGTGCCAGGCGTTACAAACGCTCCGTCCCGTTCTTCATAGCAATACCCTGTGCCTGCACGATGGGCTGTTTTTTCATAGCCTGCAGTAACGATAGTCTCTACGATAGTATCTTTTTCCTCGACCTTAGCATAGGCGTGTAGTGTCATTGTAGCAGATGTGAGAAGCGCTGTACTAAAATGGACTGGCGTATCGATTTGCTCGAACTCTTGTGCTAAATAGTTGGCTACCGAGCCACCTGGTAAATCTTTTTCTGTTTCGATTTGATATGTTAATTGTTGGTTGCGCACAGCGAGTGTGTGGTGATAACCACCGTTTAATTGTCCGCTAGACAGGGAATAGTGAATATCGTCAAAGTGCACTGTAACGGAGTGTAGCTCCTTGGTTATATAACCACCGGTAGCAAGCTCTTGTGGTGCTTCGTATGGATTGTTTAACATGTAAGTCTCCCTAGATTTAGATTGTTATATATGTAATATAACGATATAATAACTTTACTATATCGTGTAAAATATATTTATTAAATTATAGCATATATGTTTATGATGACCATATTAATAGATGCGTTCAATCATTTATGTAGTTTTATTATTGGAGGTTTAATATGGGTAATATTTTTTATTCTGCATCAGAAATACTGTTTAAAGATGCGAATGTATTGATTCAATTTCGAGATTGGTTCTTTTCTCAAGCTGGCAATATATTATTAGCTCTTATTATATTTTGGGTAGGTCGTTATGCTATTAAATGGGTAAAAGCCTTTGCTGTACGTATTATGACTAAGGCCTCTTATGACTCTGCTGCGATGAGCTTTATTACACAGATCATCAATTATGCATTGCTAGTAGGTCTAATTTTGATTTGCTTAAATCAAATTGGTGTTCCTACTACATCCTTTGTAGCTGCCTTTGGTGCCTTTGGTTTAGGTATTGGTTTGGCCTTACAAAGCAATTTATCTAACTTGGCATCAGGCTTATTAATTCTTATATTTAAGCCTTTTAGAGCAGGTCATGTTATTCAAGTTGGAGATACTATAGGTAGTGTTAAGTCTATTCAATTTATGTATACTATTATCACTACTAAAGATCAAAGAAATGTGTATATACCAAACTCTATCCTTACTTCCCAAGCTATAACTAATATTGCTTATACTCACGAAAGAATTATCCCGTTCGTCTTTGATATTGGTTATAACAATAATCATCATGAAGCAATTAAAATCTTAAAAAATATTTTTGCTGCTGATAAACGTGTACTCAATCCTAAAAATATGGAAATTGGTATTTCTGAATTTGGCGATAACTCTGTACGCATAGCTGCCTATGCACGCGTTAAGTCGAAAGACTTCTTAGATGTGCAATATGGAATTATGTCTGATGTAAAAGATGCGTTCGATAAATATGGTATCGATATTCCATACCCTCAACGTGTAGTGTATATTCAAAATGTAGATAACTCTACTGGTGAAATCAAAGGGACTAAGAAAAAGGCAACAGGAACGAATATCGCCATTGATGATAGTCAAGAAAGTTAAATGTAATGTAGAAAGTGAGATATATGATATCTTTAACAACGAATTTGTTTACGATGTGGAAGCGAATTGTTTTCGTGATAGCCTTTATAGGGGGTGTTTTACTGGGTTCTAGTATTTCCTATGCGGCATATATTGCACCGCCATCTACGGTCGGTGAGGCGGTAGTCCTCATTGATGCGGATACAAAGGAAATTTTATTTGCTAAAAATCCTGACAAATGGATGCACCCAGCGAGTACTACAAAAATGGTTACCTTGTTAACGGCACTAGAGCTTAAAGGTACTCAACTTGATGAATTAGCAACTATTAGTAGCTATGCAACGAGCATGGAAGAATCTAATCTAGGCGTTCGTGTAGGTGATCAAATTACATTAGAAGCTGTTATCGAAGGCATGATGGTTGCCAGTGGTAATGATGCGGCCGTTGTAGTAGCAGAAAATGTAAGTGGCTCTGTAGAAAAATTTGGTAAAGATATGACTCGTATTGCTGCTAAAGCAGGTGCAAAGAATAGTGTGTTCCTAAATCCACATGGATTAACTCAAATGGGGCATCACTCTACGGCTCGTGACTTGGCGATGATTGCTGCGTATGGTATGAAATACCAAATGTTCCGCGATAAGGTTGCTAATGATTACTATAAGGTGCCATACCAAAATCGTGCACCCGTAACAATTCGGACAACGAATCATTTCATTCGCAACAAATATCCTGGTGCCAATGGTTTGAAAACAGGCTTTACGAATGCGGCAGGGGAATGTTTAATTGCATCTGCTACGCGTAATGGTCATACTATGATTGTAGTTATGCTTAATGATGATAATCGTTGGGAAGAAGCTGTACAATTCCTTGATTACGGCTTTAAACTACGGGGTGTAATTTAATTGACTATGATTCGAGTATGGTTAGCGCAAACCTAGAACATGCGTAGTATAATTTATGTTATATAGTTAAATTAATAGTATTAAAATAGGTCCTGCACTGCAGGACTTATTATGTAGTGGGGGATATATGAGTTCGTTTTTTGCCTTTTTAAAACGCATGCGCTTTATTAATCGATGGAGCCTTATGCGCAATACAGAAACAGAAAATATTCAAGAGCATAGCTTTGAAGTGGCTATGGTAGCTCATAACTTGGCAGCTCTGAAGAACGAATACTTCGGTGGCAATGTAGATATTAATAAAGTCGCGGTTATTGCCATGTACCATGAGGTGAGTGAAATCTTTACAGGCGATATGCCAACACCTATTAAGTACTTTGATCCCAAATTACGTGAGCTTTATGGTGAAGTTGAATCTTTAGCACAAGAAAAGATGCTCTCTACCTTGCCAGAACGATTGCAATCTATTTATAAACCTATAATCGTAGATGCTGAAGATAGTCCTGAATGGCCTATCGTAAAGGCAGCAGATACGATTTCGGCATATATGAAGTGTGTGAACGAACTGAAGGCAGGAAACGACGAGTTTAAAGAAGCACATGACTCCATATTAGTAAAACTAAAAGCTCTCAACATGCCCGAGGTAGATATGTTCCTTGAAACCTATATGCCAGCCCTTGGTAAGAGCTTAGATGAGTTAAACTATTACGAAATAAAATAATGATTAACTAAATAACAAATAAAAAGAGACGACCATGAACTGCACCTCCAAAAATTGTGTCCAATTTTTGGGGTGCAGTTCACCAGAGGTCGTCTTTTTTTATTCTCGAAAATATTCACTTCTGGAGTATTCGTAGTGCTTATTTGTCTTAAAACAGAAAATAGCTATAACATCTTAGTAGATGTTATAACCATTTTACATCTTAAATAATGTTTTTATAACATCTTTTTAGATTCAATAATTTCTTGATTTCTCATTAGTATTTTTTTGCCACGCCATGAGAAGGCACGAGGTCCGTATTTAGCTTTGAACTCTTTGTTCGTTAGTGAATCTAATTCATCTATATCAATGTACGGTTCTACTGATTGGAATTCTGGAATTGGTGTAGTAGGAATGTCTTTGTTGTGCGGGCACACTTCTTGGCACACGTCACAGCCAAATACGAGGGGCGTTTTAGCTATGATATGCTCCTCCTCTAAAGTAAGTTCTCCTTTTTTCTGGGTTAAGTAACTTTTACAGGTGTCGAATTTAAACTCATCATGCCCTAAGCATTGACCTAAACAGGCAGTAATGCAGCGATTACATTCCATGCAGGATTGAGTTAGTGGAGTATCAGGTTCTAGTTCTAAGGTTGTTAAAATCGTTCCAATCATCACATAAGAACCCCATTTAGGGCTGATGAAGCAATTATTTTTGCCGTAAAATCCGAGACCTGCTAAGTATGCCATGTAACGATCGGCTAAAGGGGAGGTGTCACAATGAATAGAGAACTGTGCGTCTGTATTCATTATTTGTAATTTTTCAATAAGCTTTTTTAAATATTCATTGATGACTAGATGGTAATCTTTGGCCCATGTATAGCGAGATAAATTGGAAGGAGATTTATGCTCTACATAGTATGGAAAAAGACAAACAATTGCACTTTTAGGTGTAAAAAGGGATGTTCCTAATAGTCTTTCCTCTACATTGGCAGCCGTAAAGGGACATGGATTACTTTCGTATAAAATGGATTTTGCATTCTCAGGTAGTGGCCAAGATGCGACACCAAACTCATAAATATTCAGTTCTTTGCAAATTTCTTGTAAATTTATATATTTCATCGTAGATTTCATAGCGAATTATTGGTACAATAAAAGTATAAGAAATGTGAGGAATTTCTATAGATTTTAATGAGTTCCTTCTAGGTTTGTAGTTCGATGATATTTGCATTTTTATGGTTATCATCTAAGTTCTGTTAGTATTAGTATACCATTGAGAGGACAGATTATGTTAGCATTTATGAAAGTATTACAACCGAAGACGGTGGAAGAGGCTTATGAATTAGCCACAAAAAACAAAACTGCTCCAATGCTAGCTGGCGGTTGCTGGTTGCGTTTAGGTCGACGCACATGGCCATCAGTGATCGATATGGCAAGCCTTGATTTGCGTTATGTTCGTGAAGAGGAGAACGAGTTTGTAATTGGCGCTATGGCGACACAAGGAGATGTGGAACGTTTTGAGCCATTACAACAATTCTGCGGTGGTGCCGTAGTTAAAGGCGTTAAGGAAATCCTTGGCGTTCAATTCCGTAATACAGCTACTATGGGCGGCTCTGTAGCTAGTAGATTCGGCTTCTCCGATATCATTCCTGCATTGTTGGCAGTCCATGCAGACATCGTTACCTTTAAAGGTGGTCGCATGTCCATGCAAGACTATATGACGTATAGAGAACGTGATATTCTCATGGAAATTCGCATTCCTAAAGTAGATGTGCCTGTAGCTGTGGAAGCACTTCGCATCTCTCGTGGCGATTTCCCAGTGTTGACAGGTGCTCTTCGCCGTGATGACAAAGGCGTTGAAGTGTACATCGGTACAAGACCTGGCGTGCCTCAATTAGCAGAAAAAGCAAGTGCTTTGTTTTCAGAAAAAGGATTATCTGCAGCAAAAGAAGCAGGTCAATTGGCATCTGAAGAATTAGTTTATCAATCTAACTCCCATGCGTCTAAAGAATACCGCATGGAAATGGTGAAAGCAATGGTTCAACGCTTAGCTAAGGAGGTGGCACAATAATGGAACTCGTACTAAATATTAATAATAAAAATGTAACAGTTAATGTGCCAACTGACGAAATGTTGTTGGATACATTGCGTAATCTTGGTTATTATAGCGTACGTTGTGGCTGTGATACAACAAACTGTGGCCTTTGTACTGTATGGGTAGACGACGAAATCGTATTATCTTGTGCATATCCTACATTCCGTGCACCAGGTCATAAAATCACTACATTAGAAGGCTTAGAAGAAGAAGCTGAATTACTAGCAGCTTGCATCGCTAGTGAAGGTGGGGACCAATGTGGTTTCTGTACAACTGGTATGATGATGAGCGCTATCAATTTGAAACGCAAAAATCCAAAGGCTAGTGATGATGAAATCCGCGAGTACCTCATTGGTAACTTGTGCCGTTGTACTGGCTATGAATCACAACTTCGAGGGGTTCGTAAATTCTTAGAAGGAGGCCTATAATAATGAAACAGCACATTGGTAAAGCTTATGACAAAGTTGACTCTAAAGGTATTTTGACGGGTAAGCCGTCCTATACAGGCGATTTTGTTCCAAAAGATGCGCTCGTTATTAAGGTTCTTCGTAGCCCTCATGCACAGGCGCGCATTAAATCTATTGATACATCTAAAGCTAAATTGATCCCCGGTGTAGAAGCTATCTTTACACATGAAGATGTGCCTAACACTCGTTTCACATTAGCAGGTCAAACATACCCAGAGCCATCTGCTTATGATGCGCTTATCTTAGACCCTGTAGTTCGCTATGTAGGCGATGAAGTGGCTCTCGTAGTAGCTAAAGATGAGGCTACAGCTTTAAAGGCTATGCCGCTTATCAAGGTTGAATACGAAGTACAAAAACCTGTACTCGATATGCATACAGCTATTGACCATGAAACAGTAGTGCATCCTGAAGATGATATTCATAACAATATTCCTGTAGGTCAAGACTATAAACGCAATATTTGTGTATCCTATCACAAACGCGTAGGTGATGTTGAAGCAGAACTAGCTGAATGTGATTATGTAGTAGATGGTACTTACTTTGACCAGGCTACACGCCAAACAGCAATGGAACCATTTCAAAGCTTTGGTTATGTAGATGCATTAGGTCGTGTAGTAATTGTATCCTCTACGCAAATCGTATTCCATGTTCGCCGTCACATCGCACGTGCTCTTGGTATTCCAGCTACTAAAGTTCGCGTATTAAAACCTCGTATCGGCGGTGGCTTTGGCTCTAAACAAACGGCTTGTACAGAAATTATGACAGCCTTTGTAGCATGGACATTGAAGAAACCTTGTTACCTTTTATATGATCGCACAGAATCGCAAACTTGCTCTACTACACGTCATGCTCGTGAATGGAAAATCCGCGTAGGTGCTACAAAAGACGGTATCATCAAGGTTATCGACATGGATTCCATCACAGATGCAGGTGCTCATGCAACTCACTGCTTCACGACAACTACGGCAGGTGAGCATAAATCCGTACCATTGTACAATAAAGCAATTGCTGTTCACTACGGTACAGAAGGCGTTTACATGAACCATACTCCAGGCGGTGCCTTCCGTGGTTATGGTGCTACAGAAGCGTTATGGCCATTAGAGTGTGCTGTTAATAATTTGGCGGATAAAATGGGCGTTGACCCTGCTGAATTGCGTCAAAAGAACTTGATTGCTCAAGGTGAACAAAGCTTGGTATACGCTCCAGATGAATATCTTGACTCTGGTCTATTCCAAGATACAGTAAACCGCGTAAAAGAAATGGCTCGTTGGGATGAACGCCCTCATTCTTGGGATATCGATGAGCGTTATCGCGGCGGTCTTGGCATGGCATTAGCGTTGCAAGGTTCTGGCGTTGCTAATATCGACGTAGCATCTGTAGAAATTCGTCTTGGCGATGATGGTAACTACACATTGTACACTGGTTCTTCCGAAATGGGCATGGGCTCTAATACTGTATTGACTCAAATGGCCTGCGAAGTAATCGGTTGTCCTATGGAATATATGACTGTTGTTGAATCCGATACAGATATCGTACCATTCGACCCAGGTTCCTATGCGTCTAGTACAACGTATGTAACTGGTACAGCTGCTAAGATGGCTGCTGAAGAATTGCGCACTAAAATTATCGCTAAATTCGCAGAATTCTTTGAAACAGATGTTGAAAATGTTGAATTTGATGGCGTTGTAGCCACAACAAAAGATGGCTCCAAAACTATGGATATCCATCAATTAGCTCCGAAATTATTAGTAGGTGTTAAAGCAGAACAATTATCTGGTTTCGCTACATGGGGCAGTCATACATCCCCACCTCCATTTATGGCATCTATTGCAGAGGTAAAAGTAGACAAACAAACTGGTAAGGTTATTCCTCTTCACTTCTATTCCTGCATCGACTGCGGTACTGTTATTAACCCTAAATTGGCTCGCGTTCAAGTTGAGGGCGGTGTAGTACAAGCAATCGGCATGGCGCTATATGAAGATGTACGCTATTCTAATAATGGTCGCTTAGAGACTAATAACCTTATGACTTATAAAATTCCAACTCGTCAAGATATCGGTGAATTACATACAGACTTCGTAGAGTCTTATGAACCAACTGGCGGTTTTGGTGCTAAATCTATTGGTGAAGTTGTTATTAACACTGGTTGTCCAGCTATCCAACATGCTATTAAAAATGCAGTTGGTGCGGATGTTCGTACATTACCTATGACACCTGAGAAGGTATTTATGGCTATGGACGAGAAATATAAAGTATAGAGAGTTTTAATTTCTTGTTACTTTCTAAGGAGGCCTGGTTCTATGACATCACAAACATCCTATTGGAATCGACTGATTCAGCCGGGAATCGTTGCCCTTGTTGGGGCAGGCGGTAAAACGACTGTGCTTTCAAAGCTAGTAGAATATGGACGGCTGAAAGGTCAGCCCATCGTAGTTACGACTACGACTCGACTTTATGAATCTCAGGTTGCTCATTATAAACCGATTTATACTCAAAATATTAATGAAGCAGATGAGTATTGTACTGATCGTGTATTACATGGTTATTGTGGTGCGTGGTTCTCTGGGATTACAGGAACAAAAGTAGACTCCTTAGATTGTGATCTTATCGATGGTTTATCCAAGTTACATCCTAACTGGCAAATTGTGGTAGAAGCAGATGGGGCGAAGGAAAAATGGCTCAAGGCGCCTAAGACGAGTGAACCTGTTATTCCAACCCTTACAAAGACTACGATTGGTCTTGTTAACCTACAAATGCTAGGGGCTCCCCTTGATGATGAGCACGTACATAATATTGAGCTCGTTCAAGATATCGTAAAGCGCGATATGGGGGCTATTGTAACACCGCGTATGTTGGCTGATCTTGTATTACACAAGCAAGGTTTATTCCAATACAGCAAAGGGAAAAAAATCCTATTCTGTACTGGTTATGAAACAGTGCAACATCGCATCATCGATGATTTTATTGATCATATTGTGGATAGCGATATTTCTGCTATCATCTTAGCTGATGGATATAAAGCAAGTTGCGAAATCCGTCGCATCATTCAATGTCGGTAGGTACTCATGACTAATGTGAAAGCAAATTATAATACCGCTTTCAGTACAATGAGAGACCCCATAGACCGTCGTCCTTTGCATATTGGCATTGTCCTCCTCGTAGGAGGACAAGCTAAACGCATGGGATGTAATAAGCAGCTCTTGCCCTGGCGTGGCAAGACTGTTCTAGATGCGGTCTGTGGGGCTCTTCAATGTGGATGGGGTGGTCCGGTAGTACCTGAGATGTCATGTAAACTACCTTTTGTGGCGGTTACTGGTGATGATCATGAAAAACTAGAACCTATTGTCACATCCTATGGTTTTGAAGCGATTCGAAATGAGCATCCTCAGCTAGGACAAGGTGTATCCATAGCGATGGGGGTACGTCATTTAGTAGAAACATCGCCCATACCGTTAGATGGTATTCTTTGCTCAGTAGGGGATCAACCTCTTCTGACGAGTGCTGTCGTACATGAGGTCATTAGTGCATTTAGTGAAAACTTTCATTCAAAAACTATCGTTGTCCCACATTATGGGGAGAACTATCAATCGGGAAACCCCGTTCTCTTTGGTTCTCATTGGTTTGATTCTTTACAACAGATCCAAGGGGATCAAGGCGGTAAGACCATCATTCGTGGTGATGGCAAGGACTATGTCTTGAAATTATGGATTCGTGACGATATTGGTGACGATATCGACACACCCGATGATTTTGAGCGTTTAAAACATCGTGAAAGTGAGGCATTATGAAACCATTAGTGCTCATGCGCGGGGGCGGAGATATCGCTTCCGGCGCTGTATATAGATTGAAACGGGCGGGCTATCCCGTGGTTATTAGTGAAATTGCGATTCCTACTATGATTCGCCGAGAAGTATGCTACGGTAATGCCGTTCATCGTGGTGAAATGGTTTTGGAACGCTTTGTAGCCCGTCATGTTGCCCTTAGTGAAGTGAAAGATACTTTGGCACAAGGGATAATTCCCGTTGTGACTAGTTCATACGAAGAGTTATTAGATACACTGAAACCAGCTGTTGTAGTAGATGGTATTTTAAGTAAGAAGAATCTAGGTACAAAACGTGATGATGCAGAGCTTGTCATCGGTGTTGGGCCTGGGTTTACCGCAGGGGACGATGTAGATGTAGTCATCGAAACAATGCGTGGTCATTACTTAGGTCGCTGTATCTATGATGGTCCTGCTCAGCCGAATACAGGTATTCCTGGCAATGTAGGTGGCTATACTCATGAACGTGTAATACACTCATCAAAGGCTGGTCTATTTACGGCAAAGCGTCATATTGGTGATTCTGTACAGGCTAATGAGGTTATTGGTTATGTCGATGATGAACCAGTACGGGCAAAAATTACAGGTATTCTTAGAGGCATTCTAAAGAGTGGACTCATTGTGTCGGACCATTTTAAACTGGCCGATGTTGATGCTCGTTGTGAAGAGTCTCATTGTTATAGTATTTCAGATAAATCCCTAGCTGTTGGCGGCGGAGTTTTAGAGGCTGTTACTGCGTGGGATTATGAAAGGAATTTAGATGGAAACAATCTATGATGTGATGAAAGACCGTCTACAGGTTACTGAAACTACCTTGATGGTTACTATTTTATCTGGTCCTCGTCAAGGGGATAAGACTGTTTATGCCGAAGATGGTAGCGTGCTATATGGTACCGCTATTGAAGGTTTTACAGTAGATAAAGCAAAACTTAATTCTCTATGTATGGTAGGCGAAATTGAATGTTTCGTACAACCTGTAGAAAATGATCCGTCCGTTCTCGTATTGGGTGCTGGTCATGTGAGCCGAGCGATTACAGACTTACTGTTATTCATTGGCTGTCGTGTCACTGTTGTAGATGACCGTCCAGAATATGTAGTCCCTGAATTCTTTGATGAACGTGTTACACGTAAATGCTTGCCTTTAGAAAACTTCAAGAACGATTTACCTCTTGATGAGTATAATGGTTTTATCATCGTAACGCGTGCGCATGAGTACGACAATATATGCCTTGAACAACTTCGTGGCTACTTGCCTACGTATATGGGAGTTATGGGTAGTCAAAAGCGCATTCATTACGCTTTTGAAGTGTTGCGTGAGCAAGGTTGGACTCAAGAGGAGCTTGATATGGTTTATGCTCCAATCGGGCTAGATCTTGGTGCACAAACACCGGAAGAAATTGCGTTATCTATCGTTAGTGAATATTTGGCAGTGGTACGTGGTAAACAAGGCGGCTCATTGCGGAAAGGTAGAGTGAGCCATGAATCGTGAGTTTATTGAATATCTTGAGGAGCGTAAAAACGAAACATTAGCTGTTGCTACTATTTTGTATACTCGTGGATCCACACCTCGTAAAGCAGGTACTTCTATGGTTGTATTCCCAGATGGTTCCATCTTTGGTACTATCGGTGGTGGCCGTGCAGAAAATGAAATTCGTCTAAGTGCAGTTGATTCTTTGAACAAAAAAGAAGCACACCGTCGTATCGACGTTTTACTAGATGATGATGTAGCTGTCAAAGAAGGCATGGTTTGCGGCGGTCAAATGGATGTGTGGATTGAAACACAAAACATTTAAGCGTTCAAAGGGATTGCTTTAAAATGCATATATATAAAATATTTGTTTTATAGATTAATATATATTTATATGGAAAAAACTCATGGAGTATCTGTTTCTAAATTTACAGTACTCTCAAAATGAGTTAAAATATAAGGTACAGTCATAGAATTGACTGTACCTTATTATTTTGTATAAGGAGTTATTTTTATGCATATTGACGCACTTATACATACCTTTAGGCTACTTGATATCCTTGATATTTTCGTTGTTGCTATAGGTATTTATTATTTATATAAGATGCTTAAAGATACACGAGCCGTTGCTCTTTTAAAAGGTATCGTGTTCTTAGCAATAATAAATCTAATCAGTCATCTGTTCAATCTATATGTTATTAACTGGATTTTGCAACAAAGTATGACTGTACTCCTCTTTGCGTTACCAGTCGTGTTCCAACCTGAATTGCGCCGTGCTCTTGAGCAACTCGGTCGCGGCCGTATTTTCAGCAAGGCTCAAAATGTAAACGAAGAGGAAATGGATATGGCTATCAATGAAGTGATGGCGGCGGCACGCGTTATGTCCCGTGAACATACGGGGGCACTCATCGTGTTTGAACGAGAAGTAGGTCTTAATGACTTCGTAGATACAGGTATCTTAATGGATGCTGTATTGAGCCGTGAATTAATTAAAAATATCTTCGTTCCGAGCACACCGCTTCATGATGGGGCTCTTATCATTCGCGATGGTCGCATTCGTGCAGCTGGATGCTTGTTACCGCTTACTGAAGACCGTACGTTGAGTACTGAACTAGGTACGCGTCACCGTGCAGCTATCGGTTTGTCTGAACAAACTGATGCGGTAGTTGTCGTTGTCAGTGAGGAAACAGGTACGATTTCTTATACCTATGGCGGTCATATTTATCGCCATTTACCAGAGGATCAAATTAAGGAGGCTTTACGCACCTTTATGGAACGCCCTCGTCAAACCATTACTAGTATGTGGAAGTGGAGGGCAAACAAATGATGATTCATCTGAAACGAAACTGGCCTGCTAAGCTCTTATCCTTGCTAGCGGCTATCGTCATGTGGTTCTTTATCATGCGGGATCAAAATCCTGTGATGGAGGTAACCTATACTGTGCCTGTACAGGTTCAAAACCTCAATTCTGGCTATATCGTAGAGGATGCACCAGATACAGTACGTGTTGTATTGACTGGCCCTCGTGATACGATTATTTCCATGAAGTCAGATAATCTTCGAGCTTATATTGATGCGTCTGGTGTAAAACCAGGTCAAAATAATGTGACTATTGGATTTACGCCTCCTGCAGGTATGAATCTTGTGGAAGTAAAACCAGACAATATCACTATTAATGTTGACGAGTATGCTGAAAGAAAGGTTCCTGTTGAAATTGTTCCAATCGGTAAATTCTCTGATGACATTGCTTTGAAATCAGTAACGATTGTGCCGAAAGAGGTAACTGTTTCTGGGCGCAAGCAACAAGTTAATACAGTGAGCAAGGTTGTTATGAAGGTCAATGTTGCCGGACAAACTAAGAACTTCAGTGCTGTAAGTACTTTAGAGGCTTGGGATATAGCTGGCAATGTATTGGATGTACATATCAATCCAAATCAAGGTCAAGTACAATATGAACTTAACTTATTGCGTAAGAATAAAGCCGTTCCTATTACTGTGCCGACCATCGGTACTGTACTAGAGGGCTACGAAGTTAAAGCTACATCTGCTACACCTACGCAGTTAACGGTTACAGGCCGTGAAGAACTGATTGATACAATTACTGATATTCAAACGGAACCGGTTGATATATCTGGTGCTACAGAAACCATTCAAGGTACCTATAACTTAGTCTTACCGAGTGGCATCAATAGTAATACCTCAACAGTGCGAGTAAAAGTAGAAATCCAAAAGAAAGCTACTTAATGTGAGATTCAAAAGAATGCTACTTAATGTACAGCTGAATGTAGTACAGGTAGAGCTTTCACAATCATTACAATTAGATGCTAAAGGTCCTAATGGAGTATTATTTACATACTCTGTTAGGGCCTTTTTTATTAATCCTATATTAGCTATTAGCTTTTATAGTAGTGTTGTATAATAAAAGTGTATAACCATTTTCTTGTAGATCAGTTGTTAGGGATTTAGGTCAAATAATAACGATATAAGCTGCCCCTGAAGGGAGCCAAAATAGGAAAGATATGATTAGAATAATAAACCTCCGCGTGGCTGTTACAGTCAAGTCGGATATAAAGGATATTGTAGAAAAGAAATATCCCCAATTGCGAGGCGCTATTGAAACGATTCACGTTGTACGACGCGCCGTAGACGCTCGTAAAAAACCAAATATTGTCTTTGTCTATACTTTGTTTGTTGAGGTTCATAACGAAGCTCAAATTATGAAAAAACTAAGCAAACAAAAGGATGTATCTGTATTTACAGCAGAAGATCCAGAGCCTATCGTTTATGGGAATGTGCCATTAGCACATCGTCCCGTAGTTATGGGCTTTGGTCCAGCAGGTATGTTAGCCGCATTTTACCTTGCCCGTGAAGGTTACCGTCCTATCGTCTTTGAGCGCGGTCAAGATGTAGATACTCGTAGCGAAGACGTAGAAACATTCTGGAAAGAGGGCGTCTTTAAACCTGAGTCCAACGTTCAATTTGGTGAGGGTGGTGCAGGTACCTTCTCTGATGGTAAATTGACGACTCGCGTTACCCATCCTAGATTGCACGAAATCTCCAAATATTTTGTTGAATTTGGTGCGCCTGAGGAAATTTTATATAAACATAAACCTCACGTAGGTACAGATAAATTGCGTACCATGGTGAAAGCTATGCGTGAGCGCATTATTGAATGGGGCGGTGAGGTTCGTTTCGGTGCGAAGATTACAGATTTATTTATCGAAAATGACCACATCGTAGGTGTTGAAGTTAATGGTAGTGAGCGCATTGATACCACAGTTGTCTTATCTGGTGTAGGACATAGTGCACGTGATACGTATGAAATGTTACATAAACGAAATGTAGAAATGACGGCAAAACCATTTGCTATCGGTGTTCGTATCGAACATGATCAAGCTGTAATCGATGAGTCCCAATATGGTGTAGAACCGTCTAGTTTGGGCCTTGGTGCCGCAGAATATTCTCTTGTATACCACGATAAAGAAACAGGACGTACAGCGTATAGCTTCTGTATGTGCCCAGGTGGTCAAGTTGTAGCTTCTGCGTCCGAAAATGGTGGCGTTGTTGTAAATGGCATGAGTTTGTATGCTCGTGATAGCGGTGTTGCGAATAGTGCTATCGTAGTTAATGTAGGTCCCGATGACTTTGGTACGCATCCACTCGATGGGGTAGCTTTCCAACGGGAATGGGAACGTAAGGCCTATGAGTTGGGCGGTTCTAATTTTCATGCGCCAGCGCAAACAGTAGGTCAATTTTTGGGGCTTTCACCGGCACCTAGCGTACAAGATAGCACCTATAGTTATGAACCGGGCGTAGTGAACTGCGATTTACACGATTGCTTACCGCCATTCGTCACATCCGTATTAGAACGGGCGTTGCCGTATTGGGGCCGTCGCATTCGTGGATTTGATGATCCTGCCGTATGCATGACAGGTGTTGAAACTCGTACCTCTGCACCACTTCGTATGGGACGCAACGAAGAGCGCGTTTCTCCAACTGTAGGTGGATTCTACCCGATGGGCGAAGGCGCTGGCTACGCTGGTGGCATCATGAGCGCAGCCCTCGATGGAGCAGAAACTGCTATTTTATGTATGGCTAAATACGCAAAACCAAACTAGTTGGTAATATATTGTGAAGTAAACTACAGTATAGGTTCATATTGATACCGTAATATAGTTGTATCTGTATAGTATCTATATGTGTGGTGTATATAATATGATATAATACACAACAGTGAATATATGAGGACTTGTGATGTACACAAATCCCTAGAGGAGGATAATTATGGCTCGTTTATTTGGTACAGATGGTGTACGTGGTGTTGTTAATGAATTTTTAACACCTGAATTAGCCTATCATTTAGGTCGTGCAGCGGCTACGCATTTTGGTAAGGAAAAGGAACATCCTACGTTCTTAATCGGTCGCGATACGCGTATTTCTGGTTCTATGCTTGAAAGTGCATTGGCAGCAGGCATTTGCTCTGTAGGTGGTAATGTAGTCATTGCAGGCGTTGTACCAACTCCAGCAGTAGCATACTTAGTACGTCAACAAGGTTTTGATGCGGGTGCAGTTATTTCTGCATCTCATAATCCATATCCAGATAATGGTATTAAATTCTTCGATGGTAATGGTTACAAATTGTCAGATGAAGTAGAAGATCAATTGGAAGAGTATGTTCGTCAAAGTGCGGATAATGAATTGCCACGCCCTACAGGTGACGGCATCGGCAAAATAGAGCACAACAGTAACTTAGCTCATTTCTATGCTCACTTTGTACGTCACACAATCGATACATCCTTGGAAGGCATGACAATCGTTTATGATGGTGCTAATGGTGCTGCTTCTAGTGTAGGCCCTGAAATTTTAGCTGGCCTTGGCGCTAAAGTTATCAATATTAACGTAAATCCGGATGGCTTAAACATCAACCATCACTGTGGTTCTACGCACATCGAAGGCTTGCAAGTGGCTGTACAACAACATAATGCAGACCTTGGTATCGCTAACGATGGCGATGCGGACCGTTGCTTATTAGTTGACGAAAAAGGTCAAGTTCTCGATGGTGACCAAATCATGTTGTTATGCGCTCTTAAATTGAAAGAAGAGGGCAAACTCAAAGATGATACTGTAGTTGGTACTGTTATGAGTAATATCGGCTTCCATAAAGCTGCTCAAGAATTAGGCATGAAAACATTTGCTACTGCTGTTGGTGACCGTTATGTGTTGGAATATATGCGTGAACACAATCTCTCCGTTGGCGGTGAGCAATCTGGTCATGTAATCTTCTTGGATTACAATACAACTGGTGACGGCATGTTGACAGCTGTACAAGTAGCAGCTCTTATGAAAGAGAAAAACCAACCACTTTCTGAATTGGCTGGCATTATGACTAAATATCCTCAAGTTCTTATCAACGTTCGTGTTGCTACAAAAACAGGTTGGGAAGACAATGATATTATTAAAGCTGCCATCGTAACAGCAGAAGGTGAACTTGGCGTAGAAGGTCGCGTTCTAGTTCGTGCATCTGGTACAGAACCACTCATTCGCGTAATGGCTGAAGGTCCTAACCAAGAAGAACTACAAGCACTATGCCAAGAAATTGCTGATATTATCGGTAGAGAACAAGGGTTAGCGGAAAAGTAGGGTGTGAGGCGGCAGAGGAGCTTGCGACGATGAAGCCCACACATCACTTTGTTCCGAGTGTAAGATTTCGGAAAGCGAAATCCACAGCGAGGAACCATCTCTACTAAGATTAAACTAATGGGTTTTAATAATTGTGAATCCATTCTACAATTTCATATTAAAAGTATACCCTCCTATATATGTCCCTTTACTCCGTCCTACCTGAAGTCGCTGCAGGAACATATATAGGAGGGTATTTATTTTATATTTATTTAGGATGGTTACCGAATGGAACCGTCCATGTTGCGTGGATATTTCATCATAGGGATCTTATTAAAGTTAATAATTCTATTTGGCATAGCATAGATTAATGATAAGAGTAGTATATTTATAATTAAAATTTAGCGGGGGAGTGATTTAAGTATCAATTATAAATCCTATAAAATCTATAAAATCAGCAGTATATTGGAATACTCTAGATACGAAGTAATAGCAAGATATTAATTCTTATGAAGTATTTGATAAATAAGGTATTAAGACAGGGGAATTAGAGAGTGTTTGTTTTATAAGTTGATATTATATAGCATTAGATTAAGTTGCAAATAAAATATAATATAGTTGTGGGAAATTCCTTATAAAAGAATCCTTTTCATCATTTTTATGAAAGATTTATGAAAAGTTAAAATATGGATAATAAAATATTGTTAGAATGAGATAAATACAAGACAATCTTGTAAATTTGACTTTGGAGGTGAAATATTGGCAGATTTAGTGTTTGAAGAAATTGAGGAATCTGAACTTTTTGCTGATTATACAGCAGACTGTTCTGGTAGTCGTTCCGATTGCTGCACAAGAGTTTGTACTAGAAATCAATCTCTTGCAACTGAAGAGGACTGGGGAAAATTTCTTGAAATTGAGAGTGGTGTAATCCAGTATTAGAAGTAAAAAGCTGATGTTACGATATAGGTAATATCAGCTTTTTAGGTAATGCTATGAAATTAAATATGATAGGTCTATGTTTAAAAAAAATGGGAGAGATATCGCTTGATGTTGATACTCCTTATTTGTATGGTGTTGAAGGCTCACATGCAGTTTTTTTACAATTAATAGGCGACTTAAATATAGAGGTCTTGGCGGCGGTATTTCTTGATAATACTAATAAAATAATGAATTATTCAGTTTTATCAATCGGATCTGTAAATAGTGTTAATATACATTTGAATCAATTAATAAAGTTAGCATTAATAACTAATTCTAGTAAAGTGATAATAGCTCATAATCATCCTAGTGGTGTACTAGATATAACGGATGCAGATATAAATACAACGAGATATATTGCAAAATTATTGAAAGTATTTGACATAGAGTTAGTAGATTCTTTAGTTGTAACAATTGAGGATGTGATTTCAATTCGAGGGAATATAAAGAATGGATAATAATATAGTATTAAAAATAAAGGACTCTGTAGATTTATTTTTAACCGATGACTTTCTCTTAACCGTTTATTATATGAATACCAGGGTCCGAAAAACTTTTAAAGTAAATAGACTTACAATAAGTTTGTTAGAGGCTATAGATGGAAAATCTAATCTTTATGAATTATCAGCAATTATTAATTTACAACCTTCAGATATAAAAATATTAATAAAAGCTCTTTTACATCATAGAATTATTACTCCTGTATATAATAAAAATAATAAGGCGGTTAGTGCTAGATATTCTAGACAACTAAATTATTTTTCAGAGTTTTTTGAAACTGAAGAAGAGGGATATTTAGCTCAAGAGAAATTATCTAAGTATAAAATTTTAGTTTTAGGTTGTGGTGGAGTAGGAAGTACTATTGCTATACAGCTGGCTATGGCAGGAATTAAAAACTTTATATTATTCGATGATAATATAGTTAGGAACTCTGATATAAGTAGACATTTATTTTTTCGAGAAAAAAACATTGGTCTACATAAAACGGAGGCATTAGGACTATTTTTAAAAGAAATTGATAAAGATATCAAGGTAGAGTGTTTAAACCAATATTTAGAACCTAATACTAAAATAGATCATCTAATAATGGATTCTGATTTTATAATTAATACATTAGATGAACCATATATTGGCTATACAGCAGCAAAAATATCGAGAGTTTGTGTAAAACATAAAAAGGCACATTATATTGCAGGAGGATTTGATGCACATTTGGCTAGTACCGGTGAACTGATTATTCCAGGAGTAACACCATGTGTTGAATGTTATGCGATGTATTTTAAAGAAAAGCTTAAGGGGTGGAAACCTAAAAAACATCCTGTTGTTGCTCGTAGTGCTGAGTTAGGCGGTTTAAGTAGCTTATCATTATTTTCGGCCTCTTTTGCAAGTATTGAAATAATTAAATATTTATTATCCTTAGTTCCTATGGAAGACTCATATAAAGTACGAGGTGAGTTTTTGTTTGATACGATGGAATTGACCTATTTAAATGTACAAAAAAATAAGTTGTGCCCAGTTTGTGGAGAAAAAGATGATGTATAAGCCAAAGTTGTCTTCGAGTGTTTCTGTTGTCAAAATTAGTGATTCTATTTTAGAGTTCTTTCAGACTAGCCGAAGGCACCAAGTAAGAATAAAAGTTAAAAATGATGATATTCTTAATATCGTATTGCAATTAGATGGAAATAGGGACATTAATCAACTTATTCAGGATAATAATGTTGATGAGAACCAATTGCTTAGATTACTCAATTTTTTAGAAACTAAGGGACTTTTAGATGTTGTTAACGATACTGATAAGTTTGAAGGATATGATAAATACCGACGGGTAATTAGGTTTTTATCTGAGTACTCTAAATCAGAGGAAAACTTGTTACAGATGTGGTCTAACATCAGAAGCTCTCATGTAGTCATAATTGGTCTTGGGGCGGTTGGATCATGGGTTGCCACAAATTTAGTCCAGAGCGGGGTAAAACAAATTTCTATAGTTGATCCTGATTGTGTTGAAGCTTCAAACTTGCATAGACAAATGGGGTATTTTTATAATTCTATTGGCGAATATAAGGTTGATGCTTTTGAATCATTTATAAAGAGTATGGAGCCTCAAACTGAAATCCATAAATATTATGAATTTATGGATAAAGATAGTTTATTTTGGAATTCGATAGAGGATGCTGATTTGATCATTAATTGTGCAGATAAACCGACAGTTGATGAGACATCTCTAATTGTAGGACAGTTCTGTATGCAACATAATATTCCACATATAATTGGTGGAGGATATAATTTACATTTATCATTGTTAGGGCAAACAATTATTCCATTTAAAAGTGCATGTGTAAATTGTTTTAGAAAGTCACTTGAAGAAGAAAATAATATAGATAGTACTAATATAAAAAAATTACAAGTGAAAAATCGTAAGGTAGGGAGTTTTGGTCCGGCCTGTGCAATTATTGCTAGCTTCATAGGGATGGAAGCTATTAAAGTTCTCTCTAAATTCATTTTGCCTTCAAATCTAAATCGACGAGGAGAGTTTAATATCTATACAATGGATATTAAGTATAAAGATTATAATCAACGTAGTGATTGTGAATGGTGTGGAGATAATGGATATTATAAAGATAGAAAATGCTTATGAAAATAATTTAAAACATATATATTTAGATATTCCTATTAATAAGTGGACTTGTTTTATAGGGCCTTCTGGTAGTGGAAAGTCATCATTAGTTTATGATACCTTATTTGCAGAATGTCAAAGAGAATTTCTTGATAGCTTAGTATCCAATCAATATGGGCAAAGATTATTAGAGAAGGCCAAAGTAGATAATATAATTAATTTAAAACCGGCATTGGATTTATCTCAAAATTATTATAATACCAATCCGAGATCAACAGTAGGAACGTTTACAGATATAAGTTATTATTTGAGAACTTTATATTCTTTATATGTATACTTAGAATATAAAGTTATGGTAGATCCCTCTTATTTTTCACCTAATAATGCAAAAAGTGTTTGCTCAAAGTGTAAGGGAACTGGGACAGAGTACTGCGTAGACTTAAATAAATTGATACCAGACAGAAGTGTCAAGCTCATTCGGGGGGGGATTACTTTTTTTTCAGGTGGTAAAGATAGTCTTGCAATTAAGAAACTTGAAGCATTGTGCGAATACTACAAGATTGATATAACAAAAACTATCGATGATCTATCTGTAAGTGAGTTGGATAAATTGTTATATGGAAATATTAACTATCCAATAGAGATAATTTATAAAACACCAAAAGGAAGAAGAAAAAAAGAAAGTATTCTTCTTAAGGGCGCAATGGAAGAGCTTTCTGTGTTATTAAAAGATATTAGAACACCGTCTACATTTATTTCAATTGAAAAATATTTAGGTGAAACTGAGTGTAGTAGTTGCTATGGATCTGGGCTGAATGAGGATATTCTAAAGTATACAATTAATGGACTCAATATATATGATTATGAGTCTTTACCAGTATATATTCTGAAAAAACATCTTATTAAATTGGAAACTCAAATATCTAAGAATACATTAATAGCACAAATTAAAAATCTTACCAAAACCATCATTGATAAAATTGATGGCCTAATAGATCTGAAAATAGGGTATTTATCATTATCGAGAAAAATTCCTACTTTATCAGGAGGTGAATGTCAGCGTGTTAGATTATCGAAGCAATTAGGCTCCTCTTTAACTGGCCTTTTATATATTCTAGATGAACCTTGTAAAGGGTTACATTATAAAGATATTAATTCAATAATTAAAGCTACTAGGTCCCTTGTTGAGAAAGGGAATACTGTAGTAAGTATTGAGCACAATTCACCATATATTTTATCTGCTGATAAAGTAATAGAAATGGGGCCTTGTGGCGGCCCTCAAGGCGGCTTCGTTATTGATGAAGGTAGGATAGTAGGCTTATGTGATAAGAAAAATTACTCTCTACCAGCTTCGCAGTTAGATGAATGTGAGTATATTGATATCAAAAAAATTAATAAGTTTAATTTGGTTGATATTGATATTCGATTACCAGTAGGTTGTATTACAGCTATTACCGGTCAGTCCGGTGTCGGTAAAAGTACGTTAGCGAATGTTATTTATGATTATGTAAGTAAAAAATTATATAAAAAATCTTTTAAACATGCTTATATTGTAAATCAGAAACCAATTGGTAAGAATTCGAGATCAACGTTAATTTCTTATCTTGGGATATATGAGCATATTAGAAATGTTTTAGCAGATACAGATTTGGCAAAAAAGAACAAAGTAAAGCCGGTTGATTTTAGTATGAATTCAGGTCATGGTCGATGTGAAACTTGTAATGGGGTTGGACGAATAAAATTAGATTTACCATATATGGAAAATGTTTTTTGTAAATGTCCGACTTGTGATGGTAAACGCTTTAACGAAAATGTATTAAAAGTTAGATATAATGGAAAAAATATTTCTGATATTTTAGATGAATCTATTTCCGAGATTAAAGATATATTTAAAGAGCATGTATCTGTTTTTAAAATGTTAGAGTTTTTAGTTGAAATTGGATTAGGATATTTGAAGCTTGGGCAGCTGACAATGACACTATCTGGCGGAGAGGCTCAGAGGATAAAAATTGCTAAGTTTTTAGCTAATAGACAAAATAATTCATTATTTATATTAGATGAACCAACAGCCGGATTATATTCGTCTGATAAAGTATTAGTTATGAATATGATTAAACAATTATGTTCCAAGGGAAATACGTGTATTATTATAGAACATGATTTTAATGTTATTTGTAATTTATCAAATTATATGATTGATATGATAACTGATGATCAAAATTATGTGAAGGTAATATATGGGCCAATTGATAAAGTAGTTAGTAATCCTTCATCATCATGGTATGATTTGTTTTTATCTGATATAACTTAAAACTATTAATATTCTGTATCTATAGGTAAAAGAAGCTTGATTCAGTTTAGGAACCAACTCTAAATATTTATCTTATTATGATAGTGAAATAAAAGAGTCTTTAGCGGTTATTTATATATTTGGAGTAAATTGATTTTTAGTAATGCATTGCTAGAGATATTATTATTGGCTATAAAAAGAAATTTGTTAAGGAGGAAAATAATGGGCTTGTTTGATTCAATTAAAGAAAGTATTAAGGAATCTTATAATGATTTTCAAGAAGGTAGACGATATTATAAAGACAAATATGAATGGCGTGATGATGAATGGATAATTCGACGTTATGAAGAGTTGAATGATAGGGCAAGACGTAATATTATGAGTATTAAAGATGGTGAATTATCAGCACTACACGATATTATGCGTGAAAGAGATTTATTAGATGATTAGCATAAGGTAATGCCCTAAATGTTAAAGAGGATTGTGAGCTCTGTTACTCGCAATCCTCTTTATTTTTTAGATGTTGTAAATTATTTGATGTATATGAATTATTTATCAGCCACAACGAGTTTGTATCCATTTAAGTGAATGTTGCTGTTCGTTGTATCTTCGTTAGTTAAGGATTTTACATAGCTGTCACCAGTAAGTGTCCAGCTAGAGTCTTTGCTGATTTTTACTGTAACTTCTTTAGCTGTATTGTCGGTATTGATAGCTCCCACAAGGCTAGAGCCATTTGCCATGTCTAGCGCTATGGTGCTGATGGCGTCAGCAACGATGTTACCACTTAATGCTTGGTTAGATGCGCGGAGTGTGAGGTGACCGCCGTTTTCGCCAGTTTTACCCCAACGAGAGTCAGCCGCTGCTTTCACGAGGGTAGTAGTATTAGGCATGGAAATAGCATTGTTAGATAAATCTACTTCAGCCGTAGTGTTGTTTACATAGATGAACGCACCTGTGGAGTAGGTTGTGAGCGTGTTATTTTCTGCTTTAAGGCGTGCAATACCGCTTTCAGCATCACCAGAGAAGCTTTGGTAGAGCATAAATCCATTGTCTTTGTAGCCAGTTACATTTGAGTTTGTAATGGTAATGGAGTTTTTGCCTTCTACAACGCCAATTTCACTGTTATTAGCTACGCCATTTACATTGTTAGCTGTAATATTACCCGTTGAATAGATAACAGGGCTACCTGCGCCAGAGGTTGTCAGTTTAGCGGCTTCCGCAGTAATCGTACCTTCGCCACGGTCAGTAGCAAGGGTAGCAGAGTGAGCACCTTCAGTAGTGATCGTTAGATTTTTACCATTTACTGTGCCTTTATACGTAGCATCTAGACCACGAGAGGAATCGCTTTTAGTGTGAATATTAGTATTCTCTACGTTGATAACAGAACCTTCACCGGTAGCAAAGACTGCATTGGAACCATTGGAGTTAGATGTAATATTGCTACCCTTAATGTTGATTTGGCTGCCATCAATACCAAGAATGACCGCATTTTGACCTCGGAAGTTACTGTTGTCATCGCTTGTAGTATTACCACTTTTATCGAAAACGCTGTTTTCGATAGTTACGACTGCTTTATTTTTGCCTATGAAAGCATTCTGGTCAGATGTTGTATTAGCAATTAACTCATGAGCGATAGATTTGTTTTCTGTTATTATAGACGTACCTGTGAAAGTACTAGGATCTACTTCGGCTTGTGGTGCCATGCCAGTAGGCGGTTTGCCATGTGGCGCACCATTTGGTGGTGTGCTACCTTGAGCAGATGGTACAGTTGGAGCTTGTTCTGTAGTGGTTACAACAGCTACGTTAGTATTCGCTTGTGTTTCTGCTGCAAAGGTTGGAATGAAGGCCAATGTAGATAAGGCGGCACCTAATACGGCAGGGAGCACCCAACGGCGTAATTTTCTGTATTGTATGTTATTTTTATGTGTTTTATGTTTCTTTTTTATAATTGTTTTATTCATACTATTTCTCTCCTAAATTGTATAAATTGATTGTACTTGAATAGTAAAATCTAATTGTATAAAATATAGATTGATAGCAGTATAATTTCTTACAATGAAAATACTGTGAAGTATAGAAAAAATCTTTTTTTATTGCCTCTGAATTAGGTTCGGAGGTTTACATCTTATCGATTTTTTTAGTATAATATAGCTCAGTACATAATTCATATTTGTACTAATTCTGCCGTATATCATAGAAAGGAAGTCCGAATTCGTAAAGGCGAATAGCGCAAGTACCCGCGAAGGCAGTCGTTAGGGTAGACGAGGTGAAGAGTGATCGAATAATCAGCGGATGCTCTTCCGGCACATTCATGTCGTAACAGATATTAAAAATCCCATCGGTAACGATGGGGACAAAGTATATTTGGTTGAATAGTTAAAATAGTAATTAAAAACATTAATTTGTTAGCCTTAGTTGTTGGCTGGGGCTAGAATGCCCCCAGTTATAGGAGGATATACTTATGTGCGGTATCGTAGGATACATTGGCTTTAATCAAGCATCTGATTTTTTATTGGACGGTATGGCGAAATTAGAATACCGTGGTTATGACTCTGCAGGCATCGCTGTTATTGGTGCTGATAATGTAATCAAAATTCAAAAAAAGGTTGGCCGTCTAGCTAATCTTGAGGCGATTGTAAAAGCAGATCCTAATGAAGGGACTGTAGGTATTGGTCATACTCGTTGGGCTACTCATGGTCGTCCATCCGATATGAACTCCCATCCTCATTCCTCTGAAGATGGTAAATTTGCTGTTGTTCACAACGGTATCATTGAAAACTACATGCCTTTAAAAGAAGAGCTCATCGAAAAAGGGTACTATTTCAAATCTGAAACTGATACTGAAGTAGTAGCTCACTTATTGGCAGATATGTACGATGGCGATTTCGTAGGTACTGTACGCCGCATGCTTGCTCGTGTTGACGGTGCGTATGCTCTTGAAATCATCTGTGCTGATGAGCCAGACAAAATCATTTGTACTAAAAAAGAAAATCCATTGGTTATTGGTCTTGGCAAAGGCGAAAACTTTGTTGCCTCCGATATTCCAGCGATCATTAACTACACACGTGATACATACATCTTGAGCGATGGCGAATTAGCGATCGTAACTCGTGATAATGTATCCGTATTTGACCGTGAAGGTAATGCTGTCGATAAAGAAATATTCCACGTAAGCTGGAATGCAGAGGCTGCTGAAAAAGGCGGTTATGAACACTTCATGTTGAAAGAAATTCATGACCAACCTAAAGCAGTTCGCGATACATTTGGTACACACATCTCCGAAGATGGCAAAACAGTAATCTTTGATGAGTTGAATTGGACTGCTGACGATGTAGCAGCTTTCAATAAAATCCTCATCGTTGCATGTGGTACAGCATACCATGCAGGTCTTGTAACAAAACAATATATTGAAAACTTGGCGCGCATTCCTGTAAATGTGGAAATCGCATCTGAGTACCGTTACAGCAATCCATTGACTGATGACAAAACATTATGTATCGTTATCAGCCAATCCGGTGAAACATCCGATACATTGGCAGCCTTGAAAGAGGCTAAACGTCATGGCGCTAAATCCTTGGCCATTACAAACGTAGTAGGTTCTAGTATTTCCCGTGAAGCAGATAACACTGTATATACATGGGCTGGTCCTGAAATCTCTGTAGCGTCTACAAAAGCGTATACTACTCAATTGGTAGCAGGCTTGTTGTTCGCTGTATACCTTGGCCAATTAAATGGTAAAATGGATCCGGCTTTAGGCGGAGAAATCCTTTGCGGTGTTAAAAGCTTGCCTACATTGATTCATGAAATCTTTGAAGTAGACGAAGATATGAAAGCCTTTGCAAAACATTATGGCTTCAAATCTGATGCGTTCTTCTTGGGTCGTGCTATCGACTACGCAGTAGCGATGGAAGGCGCTTTGAAATTGAAAGAAATTTCTTACATCCACGCTGAAGCATATGCTGGTGGCGAGTTGAAACATGGTACATTGGCTCTTATTGAAGAAGGCGTACCTGTTATCGCATTGGCTACACAAGAAGATGTGTACGATAAGATGATTAGCAACATCCGTGAAGTAAAAGCTCGTGAAGCTGTTGTAATCGGTATTGGCATGAAAGGTGACGAAGAATTATCTAAACATGTAGACCATACAATCTATGTGCCTCGTGCAAATAAATTCATCGCTCCAATCCTTGCGGTTGTACCATTGCAATTATTGGCGTACTACGCAGCGATTACACGCGGCGCAGATGTAGATAAACCACGTAACTTAGCTAAATCTGTAACCGTAGAATAATATATATAACCAACAGTGCTTCGGCACTGTTGGTTTATTTCAATATAGGGAGACTATTATGGCAGTTATATTTTCCGGCATCCAACCAAGTGGGGAATTAACACTTGGCAACTATTTGGGGGCTTTACGTAATTTCTTAGACTATCAAGATACTGATGAATGTTACTATTGCATCGTTAACCAACATGCGATTACTGTACCGCAAGATCCAAAAGAGTTATTCCAAAATACTCGTAATTTGGCTGCGTTATACCTTGCAGTTGGTCTCGATCCAAAAAAGGTAACATTGTTTGTGCAATCCGAAGTACCTGAGCATGTTAAACTCGGTTGGGTTATGCAATCTATTAGTTATGTAGGCGAATTAGAGCGTATGACACAGTACAAAGATAAGTCTCAAAAGCAAGGTGACTCTATTCCTACAGCATTGCTTACGTATCCACCATTGATGGCGGCAGATATTTTGTTATATGGTACTAATTATGTTCCTGTAGGGGATGACCAAAAACAACATCTTGAGTTGACTCGTAATTTGGCAGAGCGTTTTAATCGTAGATTTGGTGAAACTTTCGTAGTACCTGATATTAAGGTAGGCGAAGGTGGTGCTCGGGTTATGAGCTTACAAGAACCAACTAAGAAGATGAGTAAATCTGACGACAACCAAAATGCTACAATTCGCCTTTTGGATGCGCCAGATTTGATTGTGAAAAAATTGAAACGGGCTCAAACCGACTCTGATAATGCAGTGCGTTACGATAAAGAAAATAAACCTGGCATTTCTAACTTGATGGGTATTTACCGTGCTATTACAAAAGACAGCTACGAAGCTATTGAAGAAATGTACGCAGGCAAAGGTTATGGCGTGTTCAAATCTGATATTGCTGACCTTTTAGTAGCAACCCTTGAACCAATTCAACAACGCTATAATGAATTGATTGCAAGTCCTGAACTCGATATCATTCTCGATGAAGGTGCTGCTAAGGCGCAAGCTAAAGCTAGTGTAATGTACCGCAAGGTAGAACAAGCTATGGGCTTGTGCCGTAAATAAAAACATATAGTAGACTTTCAATTTGTGAGGAAAACCATGACGAAACAAGAGGCGATGGAACGCTTTTCATCAGGTGCCGTACAACAGAGCTTAGAAATACATCGCGGAATCCAATGGACCGGTCGCATCATCGGTCTTGTGGTATGTGCGTTAATCGTAAAATATATGCCCTCAGACTGGGTAGAACGCGTATGGTATTATCTGTTGTTGCTCGTCATATTGTGGACCCTTCATAGATTAGGTGAAAGTCAAGCTTTTATCTGTGAAAATGGCCTCGTGTTAAAGCGAAGGCCTTTTTCTGTGAAAGAATACTTTCACAGTCTCTTTAATGGGGATGAGTATTTTGTCTTTGTCGATTACGATCATATCATCGGTTTTACCGAAGGGTGGCGTGAATTGCAGGCTATGAACGGTCATGGTGGTATTTATGTAATACCCCTTGATTTAACTCAAGTACCATATAAGGACAAAATGGCCATGATAGAGGCCATCCATAAGCATACGCAGTCATAAACTAAAAAATCAAAAATTCATCAAATTAACTATTTACAACTTTAATGAACTAAAGTATAATACAATCATCAGGTACAGAAAATGAACTGTACGAATCATAAAAGTTTGTAGAAATTAGGCGATAATGCCGTGGAGGATAGTTATGAATTGGAAAAAGATGATGGCCGTTGGCCTTGCAGCTGTGTCTATGATGGTATTTGTAACGGGTTGTGGTGGGGACGCTAAAAAAGCGAATACAGAATTGCCTAAGAAAGTTGTCATTGGTTTAGATGATAGCTTCCCTCCAATGGGCTTTAAAGATGATAAAGGCGAAATTGTAGGCTTTGACATCGACCTGGCAAAAGAAGCAGCTAAACGTGCTGGCATGGAAGTAGAATTCAAAGCGATCGACTGGTCCAGTAAAGAAGCGGAACTAAAATCTAAAAAAATCGACGCGTTGTGGAATGGTTTGACCGTATCTCCTGAACGTGAGAAAAATATTTTGTTCTCCAATGTATATATGAAAGACAAACAATACATCATCGTTCGTAATGAAGATGAGTCCATCAAAGGTAAGGCTGATCTTGCTGGTAAAGTGGTTGGCGTACAACAAGCTAGTACTGGTGAAGCTGCATTACAAAAGGATGAAAGCGGTAAAACTGTTAAAGAAACAAAATCCTATGCTGATTTCGTAAGTGCTTTCATGGATCTTGGTATTGGACGTGTAGATGCAGTTATTGCTGATGGTGTTATCGCTCGTTACCTCATGACAAAAGAGCCTGGAAAATACAAAATCGTAGAAGGTACTGATTACGGTGTAGATAACTTTGCTATTGGTTTCCGTAAAGAAGATACTGCTTTGCGTGATAAAATCAATGGTATCTTAGCTGAAATGAAAAAAGACGGCACTGCTGATAAAATTGCTGAAAAATGGTTAGGCTCCGGCGCAGACCTTGATAAGAGCGATGCTAAATAGTACGATTCGTGGTATACTAATAGTACTATGGTCAGTAGGTACAACTGATAATTAAAGAACGAAATGTACACTAGAGAAGAGGCCAGATGCCTCTTCTCTAGTCGTGTTTTGAAGGAGCATTCCATGTTAGATTATTTATTGCAGATTATTCCAACCATCGCCGATGGATTAAAGGTAACCGTATCACTGTTCTGTATTGTATGGATTTTATCTATCCCAGGCGGCATCCTGATGGCTATGTTGCGTCTATCTAAATTGCCTTTAGTAGATAAGCTAGTAGACGCTTTCGTGTACTTAATGCGTGGTACACCGCTGATGTTACAAATTTTATTCGTTTATTATGCTTTACCAATCATTACCGATGGGGCCATTCAAATGGACGATGCGACGGCAGCCGTTCTTACCTTTGTATTAAACTACGCAGCTTACTTATGTGAAATTTTCCGCGGTGGTATTCAATCCATCTCTCGTGGTCAATACGAAGGGGCAAAGGTACTTGGTTTTACGTACTCTCAAACTATGCGAAAAATCATCTTGCCGCAAATGTTTAAGCGTGTATTGCCACCTCTTGCGAATGAAACGATTAACTTGTTGAAAGATACATCTCTCGTGTATGTATTAGCGATGAATGATATCTTGCGTATTACGAAGTCTATCGTACAACGTGACTTTGATATTTCTGCATTCCTTGTGGCAGCAATATTCTATTTGATCTTTACCTTTATTTTGACGAATATCTTCAACTACTTAGAACGAAGATTTGCTGTATACGAAGATTAATCTATTTCTATAGTAGTTTGTCGTATGTAATGATGTAGCTAGGTTTATAGGTGAGATACTTTTATTTGATGCCTATAGATGCGATCTTGTAGATGACATATCTTTACTTGAGGCGCTAGTTATATACTGAATATGACGATGTAAGAGGTACTTATGACATTTGTAAATATGGAGCGTATTGAAAAACGCTTTAACAATCAAACAGTATTGCGCGATGTATCGCTCAAAATGAATAGAGGGGAAATTGTTTCTATCATCGGACCTTCTGGTTCTGGTAAATCTACATTTTTGCGCTGTTTAGGGCAGTTAGAGACTATCGACGGTGGTTCAATTACTGTAGATGGCACTGTTCTTGCTAGTACTGATGCTAATGGCACTGTAAACTATGCAAGCCAAGAAACACAACATGACTTGCTATTACGCATGGGCATGGTATTTCAATCCTTCAATTTATTCCCGCATATGACTGTGCTCGACAACATTATGATTGCACCGCGTATGGTAAAAGGCATGAAGGATGAAGATATTCTACCGATTGCAGAGCAATTACTTAAGAAGGTAGGGCTCTGGGAAAAACGCGATATGTATCCATCACGTTTATCTGGTGGTCAGCAACAACGTGTAGCTATTGCTCGCGCCTTAGCAATGAACCCTGAAATTATGCTTTTCGATGAACCTACATCGGCTCTTGACCCTGAGCTTACTGGTGAGGTTCTTAAAACGATTAAACAATTGGCTGATGATCATATGACGATGATTATCGTAACCCATGAAATGAATTTTGCTCGTGAAGTATCTGACCGCGTCATCTTCATGGCAGATGGTGTTATTCAAGAAGAGGGAACACCAGAACAGATTTTCAACAATCCACAGAACGCTAGAACAAAAGCGTTCTTGGATAATATGTTATAGGAGGACCTATGAAGTTACGTTTGATTGCAGCAACACTTGCTGTTATGGCTTTGGGGACGACCTCTATCATGGCAGAGGGTTTAAAAGGTATGCCTGAAACACCTTTGGCGATTGTAGAGTCTCAAAAGGATTCGGCCTCTATTTTGCCAGACCAATATAAATCCTATGCTACTCAAATGAACACGGTAGTTAAGGACTATAAAAATGGTTATACTTTTACAATTCCTTGGCGCGTAGCCGACGGTGTCATGCTAGATATGGATGTGCGTAGTGAAAGCGAGCATATTCAAGGTTATTCCTTCAACTTAGCCGGTCCAACTCAAGATGATGCTTATACGGTGTCTTTTACAAAGCGTAATAATACACCACAAGATGGAGTGTCTCAAAAGGAATGGAATACGACTTGGTATGGTGTGCCGATTAAGGGCCTGTCTAGTGAGGAGTATTTGAGCATTTGGCGTCAACATAGCAATGCCTTTGAGCATAATGATATTGTAGGTGGTTTCTTTAGTAAGAAAGGCGCTACATCTGCTCGTTGGGATAAAACAACGCCGAAATCTTATGCAGAAATGACCTCTACAGAGCCGGTACAATCTGTGTTTGAAGCGGAATTCATTATGGATAAAGATCCTACGCATCGCTATAATTTGGTTAGTACCTATGCGCCAATTCAAGCGGACTTCATGGAGGCTGGCTTGATGGAACATACGATTCCATCCTTTGAACTAATCAACAAAAAGAATTCTAATGCTATTAAAGGGGTTAAACAGTTCTTAACTGGAACGAATGATATTAGTGTGGCAGAAGGCATCAAGTTTACGTATCCAAAAGGCTTCACTCGTCTTAACGAGAAAGGTAAGATTGCTTTCACTAAGCATAATATTCGCCTCGATGTAGAGTCTTTTACAATCCCTGTACAAGCCGTTAGCACAGGGATGCCGACGATGATGGGTAAGCAAATGCTTGGTGATTATTACCTCAAACAACTGGTTGAGGTGAATAAGGCGAGCATTACTCGTTATGAAACGCATATCATCGATGGAAATGTAATGTTCTATCTTGCGGGACATATGAAAAATCCGAATACCTCTGATACATCGGCGGCGGCTCCAGTATCCTTTGGTGCTACCATCATCCTTGGTAATGAAGGCAATGTAGCAGTAGCACGTATGATTGGTCCGTCAGGTGTTAGTTTAGCTACACATGAGCTTATCGATATACTAGATGGATTTAAGCTGACTACGACTCTCAATACTAATCAATCTTCACAAGTTCTCTAATATACACATAATATTCTTTTATTTGTATAATTCTGTATAATTTGTGCTATAATGTAATAAATCCTTTTGGAAAAAGAGGAGTTTTCCTTGATAGTCTAGAATATATTAGTATAGGCTAAACGATCTTTGATCATATCCCCTTTGAGGGATTAGTAATAGGAGGGGTTATTATGGTTACCTACAAAACTATTGTCGTACCTACTGATGGTTCTGAAAATGCTAAACGTGCATTAGAGCATGCTCTTGCAGTAGCAGACCGCAACCAAGCTGAATTGATCGTTGTTCACGTTGCGAATATCGTATCTGCTATTTCCAATTTCGACCAAACACCAATCTCTGGTGGCTACGTATCTGAGCAAATTGCTGAAGATATGGAAGAAACTGGTAAAGAAATTCTTAACGATGTAGTGCAAGAAATTCCTACAGGCGTTAAAGTTAAAAGTGTATTCGAAGTTGGCTCCCCAGGACCTGCATTACTTGCAGTAGCTAAAAAATACGATGCTGATCTTATCGTAATGGGTAGCCGTGGCCTTGGTCCTTTGAAAGGCTTATTCATGGGTAGCGTAAGTAGCTATGTAACAAGCCACTCCACTTGCCCTGTACTAATCATTAAATAATGCATATCCTGTTTTGATATGTTACAAAAAGAGACTTTGTTTTTACAAAGTCTCTTTTTTAATATAATAAAAATGATATAATGTTTATATGTATGCTCTACATATGAGCAATCTAATTTAAGAAACATCGATTAGTTATACATAAGAAATACAGATTATAAGCATGGATATGAATGAAATTAAGGGGGACTATATGAGCGACAAACAAGAATCATTGCTAAAGCTAGCAGAGCTGTTTAAAATCTTGGGAGACCCTACACGCCTTAAAATAGTAGAATTATTATTAGAAAATGAAATGTGTGTTAATCATATTGCAGAAACAATGGGAATGGGTCAATCTGCTATTTCACACCAACTACGTGTATTACGTCAAGCACGCCTTGTAACCTATCGTAAGGAAGGGAAAACTGCATACTACTCTCTAAACGATGATCATGTAGAAGGTCTAGTAAGAATGGGTATGGAACACGTATCTCATCAATAATACATTTTATTACAATGAACACCTTTCATCATATTATGAATGAAAGGTGTTTTTAGTTATGTTAGATATGAGAGTGGAGATGTATATATAGTGAACCTGTTGATGAAAAATATAGGTATATTTGTGGTATTTATTGCCACGGTATTTTTATCAACCAAATCAATTTGGGCAAAGTTAATTTATCTAGATTCATTAAGTCCTTTGAGTGTTCTGGCATATAGAGCGCTTTTATCATTACCTTTTTTTATCCTACCAATGATTCATTTTAATTGGCAGAGTGTGAATAAAAAACAAGTTTTTTATTATTCTTTTGTTGGAGCAGTTCTTTATTTAATTTCGTCTATGGCAGACTTTATAGGGTTATTATATATTTCTGCTTCTTTAGAACGTGCCGTTTTATTTACATTTCCTATCTATGTATTTTTACTATCATCAGATTTATCCAGAATTACGATTTCAAAGATTGTGTTAATTATTCTTACTGTTTTAGGATTAGGGATTATGTTTAATCCCACTGTTGACAGTCATTTTACTAATACTTTAATAGGCGTGTTATTAGTTTTAGTTTCTGCTATATTTTGGGCTTTATTCATGATTTATAGTAAGCGGGTCGTTTTAAGTATTAGTCCTACTATATTTACTAGTACATATATGTGTATAACTACAGTGTTTTTACTTTTTGGCTTTATACTAAATAGTGGTGGCTTTTCGGAGATTGTAGCACTCCAACCTCATACTATAATTTATTTAATTTTCTTGGCTATTTTCTGCTCTATAGTTCCATCATACTTAATGTCCTTTGGGCTAAAGAAAATTAGTGCATCTCTTGCAGCAGTTATTAGTGCAATGGGCCCAATAGTTACTTTGGGTTTAGATGTAGTTATTCTTAATCATCACTTAGGCTTAAATGAAATTATAGGTGCTATAATAGTTACACTTTGTGTGACTTGTTTGACGAGACTAAATGCTAAGGCGTAAAAAAATCACTCATAGTTGATGACTATGAGTGATTTTTTTATAATTTTTATATTTTTAATATAATGGGAAAAGGTAATAGGCGATTGTAATAAATAGAGGCATAGTTACTGCCGATAGAATGGTGGTGCCCATAACGATTTGCGTAGCATATTCAGGATTATTCTTCATTTCAATTGCAATGAGAGACATATTGATAGCTGTTGGTACGCTATAGGTTATGATAATAGTTTGAGCCGCTATTGGATGCATAGGGCCATAGAACTTGATGAAGAGTATGGTCATAGCAGCGGCTATGAGTGGGCTTATTACAAGTCGCAACGTCGTTGCAAGCATAACATCTAGTTTAAAGAAGTTTAATGGCGTTCTGTTAATTTGTACACCTAAGGCAATCATAGCAACACCGACGAAAGCGTTGGCGAAGATATTAAGCGGTGCAAAGAAGAAGAGACCATGTAAATCAAAGGGCAACAACTGGCAGAGTAGAGCCATTGGGATGGCATAAACCATTGGCATGTGGAACACTACTTTTAGTGCATCTCGAGGACTTAGCCTGCCCGCACCAGCTTGGTAGAACCCATACGTATTACTGCTGATGGTTTGAATAATCATGATGGATACGACACTTACAAGACCTAAGTTTGCATAGGGGGTGGCGCCATCAATAACATAGGGGACGTTTGTAAATACAAATATAGCAAGGGCGACACCCATATTCCCTACATTGTTAAACATAACACAGTTTTTTAAGGTCGCGATTTTGGCTACGTCATAACCCTGCATTCGACCAACTACATCCGATAGTATGGAGTTTAGTATGAGTACACAGAATGCAACAAATACAATTTCTAATGTGCCTGAGTTAAGCTTTGCTTCATACATAGCTCTAAATATAAAAGTAGGTAATAATATGTAGAAGTTCAGCTTACTCAGCGTATACAGATCAAGTTTAAATTTTCTATCTAATATAAATCCAACCCCTATAAGTATTAAAATAGGTATCATGGAATTCATAAAGATATGGCCTATTAATACGAATAAATTCATTATCTCACCTAGAGTTTCTTATTAAAATAGGACATAGTATTAACTTATTATATAACTGTATAGAGTAAATATACAGTTAGTATTATATGAATGATTAGTGGATAAGTTTCAAAATCTGCTCGGAACTTTCTTATCCTCTATAGTATTATCATACCATAGTATGTATTATTTGAGGTTTAAAAATTTATCTATTATGATTACTAATCATAATCATCAGAAATATCTATGCAGAATGTGAGCTTTTGCATACGACCTAAACTATGTATTTATAGTATAATGTGAATATATTGTATATTTAGTTTCTTGTTAGTCGATGTGTCTCAAGGTTTGACCATAGCTTTCACAGTGTGGAGTCCGGAGGGATGCACAGGAGGAATTATGAAACGAATTCTATTAGTATTAATGAGCGTTTTTATGCTTGCTTTTCTAGTAGGCTGTGGTAACGATGCAAGCAAACCGGCAGAAACAGGTAAACCAAGTACATCTGAAAAGATTACGGTACAAGCTGCTGCCAGTCTTAAAGGGGCTCTTACAGAACTGGCTGATGCTTACAAAAAAAGTCATAATTTAGCAGACGATCAAATTGCTATTAACTTTGCTGGTTCTGGCACATTACGTCAACAAATTGAACAAGGTGCACCAGCTAGCTTATTCATCTCTGCTGACGAAAAAAATATGAAAATGTTACAAGAAAAAGACCTTGTAAGTGATGTAAAACCATTCGTTACAAATGAACTCGTTCTCGTAGTTCCAAAAGGTCAACCTAAAGTTGAGTTAGATCAAATTGCTACTGTGAAACGCATTGTATTGGGCAACCCTGAAACAGTGCCAGCTGGTAACTATGGTAAACAAGTGTTAACAAAATTAGGCGTTTGGGAACAAGTAGAGCCTAATGTAGTATATGCAAAAGATGTAAAAGCTGTAACCGCATCTATTAGCCAAGGCGCTGGTGATGCTGGCTTCATTTACAAAACGGATGCTATTGCAGCAGGTGATGCCGTTCAAATTTCCGCAGTAACACCTGCAGACTCTCATGATCCAGTTATCTATCCAATTGGTATCATTAAAAAATATGACAATGCATTGGCAAAAGACTTTTACCAGTACGTAATGAGCCCAGAGGGCCAAAAAGTATTAGAGAAATACGGTTTCTCCACTTCTAAATAAGGGTAAAACGCTAGCTCTCATGGCTAGCGTTTTCTTATGGTACAATATAGATATTGTACATAGCCTAAATTTGTTGTATATAGAAAGGGGGAGTGGCATGAGTCCATTCTGGCTATCGCTGTGGGTGGCGAGCATTGCCCTCGTTATTGTTATCCTAAGTGGCTTAGCCGTTTGCTACTGGATGAATCGCTGTAAATGGGGCGGCATTGCTATTCTTGATGCTCTTATTACATTGCCTCTAGTACTACCTCCTGTAGTCGTTGGTTTTGCGCTGCTTATGGTATTTACACCGGGCTATGCCTTTGGGGCTTGGCTTGAAGCTCATGGCATGAGCGTCGTCTTTGCCGCTTCTGGTGCTGTCATAGCCTCTTCTGTTATTGCATTTCCACTGTTTTATCAAACGGTACGTTCTGCATTGCAGTCCGTAGATCATAATATGGAGGATGTAGCTCGAACATTAGGTGCTTCAGAACTACGCATTTTCTTTACCATATCTGTACCGCTCGCATGGAAAGGTATTTTAACAGGTAGTATTTTAGCGTTCTGCCGTGCTATGGGCGAGTTTGGTGCGACCATCTTGATTGCTGGTAATATTCCAAGGGTAACACGTACTATGCCGTTAGCTATCTACTCCTATGTAGAGGCAGGGCAGTATATGGATGCCTTTGAGCTAGTTATTTATATTTGTGTTCTTACATTGGCGTTACTGAGCGGGATTCACCTTATTACAAAAGGTTCCTTGTTCCGCCATACAGATAATAATTAGGAGGCTCTATGATTACATTTTCCTTTACTGTAGCTAGACCTTCTGTGACTGTGAAAGCCGATGGTGCTCTGCCGTCTGGCATTACTGTGCTGACTGGGCAGTCCGGTAGTGGTAAAAGTACGTTTATCAAATGCATCGCGGGCCTCGTGAAACCCACAACTGGCAGTATTCAATGTGATGAAACAACGTGGGTTGATCGCGATAAAAAGCTTTGGGTGCCCGCTCAAGAGCGCCAAGTAGGCTATATGCCACAAGGCAATATTGTGTTCCCCCATCTATCGGTAGAACGGAATATTACCTATAGCAAACGAGGCACACCTGACATGTGTAATACGTTGTTACAACGGTTAGGTTTAGAAAAATACCGCCATACTAAGGCGGGTAGATTATCTGGTGGTGAGCAACAACGGGTTGCACTTGGTCGTGCTCTCTACTCTAAACCGACTGTGTTGCTCCTCGATGAGCCTTTATCTGCACTAGATTGGAACTTGAGAAAACAAGTTCGTGAGGATCTCGTATCTATCATCCGTGAATGGGATGTACCTTGCGTATGGGTTACCCATGATGAAAGCGAAGCAGAAAGCGTAGGCGATAGACACTGGACCTGTGAAAACGGACTTATTACGATTGCTGAATGATGATAAACATTCAAATCATATAGTTTTGATACAGTGATAAAATACTTTAAAATTAAACAGAGATACATAAAACACCTTCATAATCCTATGAACTACAGCTCCAAAAATTGTGTCCAATTTTTGGGAGGCAGTTCACTACTGGCGGATTGTGAAGGTGTTTTTTCTTAACTAGTTAATACTAATGATAGCAGTGTATGTACTTTCATTTTTGTTATTGCTTGATTTCAGCAGATGTGTGCGCTGTTTTACTTATAAATCCAACGATAGCTGTAACGACAAATGCCATTGTAAAGGCTGGTAATGTAGCACCTATTGTGCTTTCACTATGTAACATATAGTGGTATAAACCAACGGATACGGCCCAAATAAGACCTCGCACGAGATAAGCGGATAATGTTTGTACTTGTTGGCGATTGATAAAGTAGTCCGCCAATAAGATGGCAATCATCGGCGCAAATACAGAACCAATGAGGTATAGGAAGTCTGTAATATCATCCATTGGATATAGAATAGCTGCAATAGTGCCCACGATAGTAACGATGACGGCGATACCTTTACTAGATGCACCATTATAGATAGTTGTACTAGATACGCCTGCAGAGTAAGCGTCCATAAAGGTTGTAGTAACGGTAGAGAAGATGATAACGATAAGGCCCGCAAGGCCCAGTCCTGCATTCATCATGATCGTAATGATGGAGTCGCCACCGCCAAAGATTGCGGCACTAAGACCTAAGGTGTACATAACGATACTTGTTACAGTGTAGACTGTAGCACTTGTAAGTGATGCGGAGAAAGGTTTTTTACTTTCACGGGTATAATCACTGATGAGAGGTAGCCAGGATAGTGGCATGGCAATAGATAACTCAAGGGCAGCGATGAAACTCATGTTTCCGCTAGTTAGAAGGATACCTTCACTAGGCCACTGCGATATCATGTGAGCGCCCATGTAGAGGGTGAGTCCTAACAATAGAACTGATACGATGGCTTGAATATAGCCCGTATTGTGGAGGCCGATGAAAAGCCACAAGATGACAAGTGCTCCGATAGCTATCGTCCAAATCATAGGGGATAGAGGTGCTAGCTCTTGTAAGGCTAACATAGCATCGTAGATCATGATGCTAGTCCAGCCGATAAGTTGAAGCATATTTAAAACGGCAAAGCCTTTAGCCCCTAGTGGGCCAAAGCTGAAGGCGGTAGTATTCATACTACCTTGCCGTAAACGTCCACCGATGAGGCCCGCTCCAAAGAGCAATATACCGCCGATGATATGCCCCAGTATGATGGCATATAGACCTTGAGTGAGCCCTAAGGGGGCCAGATAGGTTCCTGTCATAATTTCCGCTATAGATAGAGCGGCACCAAACCATATCATGGCGAACTGTGGTTGTGTAATGTATGTGTCTTTCATACGTCCTCCTTGCCAGGAAGTCATAGAAAAAGCCGAGTCCCCAAAAAGGAACTCGGCTATTAATCCTCTATGTTCCCTACGTTGGTATTATCCAAATCAGGTTATGGGTTAAAGCGATAGCTTACTCTCAGCCCACTCTTGTGAGCACCCCGTTATGGCTTCATTATATGCGGATAATAGAAAACCGTCAATTCTTTTTGTTGCATAGATTGTATAATGATGTTATAACTAGAGTATAAAAATATATTGCCACTAGGGGTGCTTTTGCTGAGATTGACCATTCAAAACCCTAGACCTGATCCAGATAATACCGGCGTAGGGAAGTGGAGTGCAACATAATACTAAACTATTACGAGACCATTCCATTTGGAGTGGTCTTGTTTTTATATGTTTGGAGGTATTATGAAAAAACTGATTATTGCTAGCATATGTGTGGCCTTAGGTGTAGTATTATCTACTACATCAATTCCTGTTGGGCCGGCTCGTATTTTTCCGTTTCAACATATGATTAATGTTATCTTAGCCGTTGTAGTGGGGGCAAGATTTTCCGTAGGTGCTGCCTTTAGTACATCTTGTTTACGCAATGTATTGGCACTAGGTTCTCCTTTAGCCTTTCCTGGCAGCATGATTGGCGCTTGGTTATCGGCTTATTTATATAAGAAATATAACGCTCTATGGGCGGCGGCTCTAGGCGAAATCATTGGTACCGGCCTTATCGGTGCTCTTGTGAGTTATCCTATAGCCAATTTCTTGTTAGGTAAACCTTTGGCATTGTTGACTTTGATTACATCCTTCGCCATGAGCTCTGTGGCAGGTGCTTGCATTGGTTTCATAGTATTACAAATCTTATCTCGTCGTCATCTATTACATAAGGAGGCATAATGAAACTACATACTGCATTGACAATTGCTGGTACTGATCCAAGTGGTGGTGCTGGTATTATGGCCGATTTGAAATCCTTCCAAAGTCGTCACGTATACGGCATGGCTGTTGTTACCTCTGTGGTAGCCCAAAATACGACGGGCGTACATCATGTAGAACATCTATCGCTAGAGAGTATTGACCGACAATTACACGATGTGTATTCTGATATTGAACCTCAAGCCGTTAAGACGGGCATGATTGCTTTGCCGGAGATGATGGATCTTATCTATCCTTATGTGAGTAAACCAATTCCTTATGTAATGGATCCCGTTATGATTGCTACTAGCGGTGACCAACTTGTATCAGATGAGGCAGTAAATTTCTTGAAATCCAAACTTATTCCGACGGCTACAGTGATTACACCAAACCGCAGCGAGGCTGAGGTCTTAGCGGACATGGCTATTAATTGTGAAAGCGACATAACAACGGCGGCGAATCGTATCTTACAGGACTTAGGGCCTCAAGTAGTTATCATTAAAGGCGGTCACATAGGCGAAGATGCAACGGATTATGCTTTCACTAAAGATGGTAGCGTCCGTACTTGGACAAGCCCTAAATATGATACAGTGCATACTCATGGTACAGGCTGTACCTTTTCCGCCGTGATTACGGCGGAGCTTGCAAAGGGCCGTGATGTAATGGATGCTATTGGTATTGCCAAGGACTATATTGCACTTGCTATTAAACATAATCCCGGGCTGGGAAATGGCTGTGGTCCCGTTAATCATATGGCTTATGGCCTCTTATCTAATGGACCTGAAACGATGGATGAGCTCTTGAAAAATGACGAGAGGAGATAGTGATATGACCTATGAAAATCCATATATGAATGGTCAAATTTGGCCTGAACTCAATATATTAGAAATCTTGCGCCAGAGAAACCCTCTCGTTATTTGTATTACCAATGATGTGGTGAGGACCTTTACGGCCAATGGTTTACTCGCCATTGGCGCATCGCCTGTGATGAGTGAGTGTAGTGAAGATTTGAAAAATCTCATCGTCCATGCATCGGCGCTACTCATCAATATTGGTACTCTTACACCAGACAAAGTTAGTTACTACAAAGATGCCATAGCACTGGCAAAGAAACATGAGGTTCCTATCGTTTTAGATCCAGTAGGTTGTCATGCGGGGGCTTATCGTCTATCTGTGGTGTTAGACTTGATTAAGACTGGTGATATCTCATTAGTACGAGGTAATCAAAGTGAAATTAAAGCTATCTACAATGCTTTAAGTCCTAATACTCAGGCAGATATATCCACTACCGGTAAAGGTGTAGATGGAGGACAGATCGAGGATAGTGCTATTATCGCCTATCGTCTAGCGCGCCTTATCAACTGTCCTGTTGTAGCTACTGGCGAAGAGGATTATGTTTCCGATGGAACTCGGGTATTTGCCGTTCCACACGGACACCCTATTATGACGGCTGTAACGGGCACGGGCTGTCTATTAGGGGCTGTATTGGCGGCTTTCTTCAGTGCTTATTATCCATGTAAAAATAGACTATCTATGGGTGAGTTTCTCGGCTATGCATTGGCATACTATGGTTTGGCCGGTGAAAGTGCAGTGCAGGTAAGTGGCGTACAACCTGGTAGCTTTAGTGTAGCCTTTATGGATAGCTTATATACACTGGATGATGCGGTGCTTATGTCTGAAAATCGTATACGGCCTATAGTTGTGCCAGATCAATTACAAGTATATTTCATCAGTGGTACGCAAGATGTGGAACTGAATGAAAATCGTTTGCTCTCTATCGTAGAGGACGCTTGTCGAGGCGGTGTGACTTGTTTCCAATTTAGAGAAAAGGGCGTAGGTACCTTAGTGGGGCAACAGAAACTAGAGTTAGCTCAACAATTACAACAAATCTGTGCAAAGTACAATGTACTCTATGTTATCAACGATGATGTAGACTTAGCAGTAGCTGTTAATGCTGATGGTGTACATGTAGGTCAAGAAGATATGCGTCTAGAAGAGGTGCGTAATCTTGTGGGCCATAAGGTGGTTGGTATTTCTATTCACTCTGTGGAGGAACTACATAAGACCGATGTAATCTACGCTGATTGTGTAGGTGTAGGACCTATGTACGCTACAAGTAGTAAGCCTGACGCTCAAGTACCGTGCGGACCAAATCGAATTACTGAACTACAAGCAGAAGGGCTAACATTACCATGTGTAGGAATTGGTGGCATCACTTTAGATAATGCGAAACCTATACTACAAGCAGGGGCTTCTGGTGTGGCTGTAATTTCTGTTATTGCTCATGCAGATAGTCCTTATGAAGCGGCGCAAGAATTTAAACATTTAGTTGATGGTATTAAGTAGTTAGTATATTAGATAATAGAATATACTCTTTAATAGTAAATAGAACACAAAAAAAGACGATGACTTGAGTCATCGTCTTTTTATTAAGGAAGTTGTCAGTACTTACTGTAAGATTAAGTGTACTTACATGTATAGTTTCATTAAAATCTGTACTTACAGGTTGTTAGTTTAGTTAGTGTAGTACTTACAGATTAGATGGATTCAACGAAACGGTGGAAGAAAGCTTGTGGGTGAGCACATACTGGGCAAACTTTAGGAGCTTCTTCACCAACGTGTACATAGCCACAGTTAGCGCAGATCCAAGCTACTGGTTGGTCGTTGTGGAATACTTTGTTACCAGATACTTGAGCTGCTAATGCAAGGTAACGAGCTTCATGACGAGCTTCGATTTTACCAACTTCGCGCATTTGGTAAGCGATTTTTGCAAAGCCTTCTTTTTCAGCTTCGTCAGCGAAATCTTTGTACATTGTAGTATGTTCGTAGTTTTCACCAGCTGCTGCATCACGAAGGTTAGCTTCGATATCGGAAGATACGTCGCCACCATGAAGAGCTTTGAACCACAATTTAGCATGAGCGGATTCGTTGTGAGCTGTTTCTTCGAAATAATCAGCGATTTCGTTCATGCCAGCTTTACGAGCTGCTGCTGCGTAGAAAGTATATTTTTGGAATGCTTGGGATTCGCCAGCGAATGCTGCTTGAAGATTTTTTTCAGTGTTTGTACCTTTTAATTCAGCCATTTTAATACTCCTTTGTACTTACGATAATTTTCAAATTTGTTACTTAACTTATATATTCATAACCACTTGGTTGTGAATTCAAATAATAGAATACTTATTCTACAATTTTCGTGGGCGACTTCGCCTTGGTAAGAAAACTTATTCTTAGATCAAATAGACACTTGTCTAACTCTTAAAATAGTACTTACTTATTTGTGTTTTTCGGCACTTGCCGTCTTAACAGTTTTATATACAATGTGCTATCCGTATACTTAACGAATAATCATTGTTGACTATATTGTAACATACTAAATGAGAAATGCAAGTGTTTTTGTAAAATTTATTTCGAAAATTTTCTAAATGATAAATATTATCAACGTAGTAAGAATGCGGTTTCTTAAAGAATGAAAAGTATGGGATTTACAAAAAATAGTCATTTTGATATTGAGAATGATAACTAAATGAAAAATCATTATTGATTAGTTGTTGATATTATTTTCTTTAGATGTACTAATAATTCCTCATAATATAGAGCTTGTTAGCCAAAATTATTTTTGGCTTATAACTATAAAATGTTAAATATAATTACTGATCAACAGGTAAGCGACATATAAATCAAAGTTAGAAATTGTAAAACAGAACAGAATAAACTAAATAAGAACGGTAAATAGAATAAGATAGAATAAATAGATTCAGTAAAATAAATAGAATAAATAGTATGTTGTTATATATAAGATGGTTGAACTATAGAATTAAGATATATTTATAGAATCAATTGATTTATGTATAATAAGTATATACATACTAACGTAAAAGGAGGCGCTATGGCATTTGTTAGATATTATGTAGGCGATGTGGTGAAGATGAAAAAATCACATCCTTGCGGTAGTGACGAGTGGGAAGTGAAACGTATTGGCACGGATTTTCTCATCGTATGTAACGGCTGTGGTCATCAACTGCTGATGCCGCGCCCTAAATTTGAAAAGGCTGTCAAGAAAATCGTTTCTCGATTGCCAGAGAATGAGTAAGGAGGTCTTATGGTACGACTTACCGACTATGTGACAAATGGGGGCTGTGCGTGTAAGATCGGTCCGCATATATTAAATCGTGTTTTGAAAGCAGTGACACCTGTTACAAATGACCAAGTCTTAGCGGATATGACTGGTTCTGATGATGCAGGTGTATATAAAATTTCTGATACATTGGCATTGGTACAGACTTTAGATTTCTTCACCCCTATGGTGAATGATCCCGTTTTATTTGGTAAGATTGCCGCTGCTAATGCATTAAGCGATGTGTATGCTATGGGTGGAACTCCATTGACTGCCATGAACATCGTAGGCTTTCCAGTACCTCTTGTTGAGCAAGGAATATTAACAGACGTGTTAAACGGCGCGGGTTCAATTGTCGCCGAATCTGGTGCAGCTATCGTAGGTGGCCATAGCATAGAAAATAAAGAACCCATCTTTGGTATGTCTGTGACAGGGCAAGTAAATCCTAATTGTATTTGGAAAAACAAAGGGGCCCAAGTAGGGGATGTATTGGTACTAACAAAACGTATTGGAACAGGTATCATGAATAATGCGCTGAAAGCAGATTTATTCCCTGTAGGTACAGAGCAAGCTGTCACTAGCATGAGTACTTTAAATAGAGTAGGTGCAGAGGTTGCTCACAACTATACTGTGCATGCTTGTACTGATGTGACTGGTTTTAGTCTTATGGGGCACTCTGTAGAAATGGCTAGTGCCTCGGATGTGACAATACACATTAAGGCTTACGACATTCCTCTCTTTGATGATGTCATCGAAGCGGCTCAGATGGGATTAGTACCAGCTGCATCCTATGGGAATCGCAAAGCTATAACAGACGTTCAAGTAGATCAGGCTTTGGACCCTGTATGGACGGATATTCTCTTTGATCCACAAACTTCTGGGGGCTTACTCTTCTCCGTACCTGCTAGCGAAGGGACTCAATTAGTTGATTCCTTACATCAGGCTGGTATCGACTGTGCGGCTATTATTGGTACTGTTGAAAGTTTCAGTGGGCTAGCGGTACGTGTTACAGAATAGATTTATAAAAAATACGTTTTTTACCATTGGCAAGCGATATTTAATTACAATATCATTAGCTGATAGCTGATAGCTGATAGCTGATAGCTGATAGCTGATAGCTGATAGCTGATAGCTGATAGCTGATAGCTGATAGCTGATAGCTGATAGCTGAT